>CAIRBI010000208.1 GCA_903876785.1 uncultured Gammaproteobacteria bacterium | reverse complement strand
CAGCGGAGTCACAGAGGCCTCGGTGTCGGTCTTCTTTCTTCCTATCGGCACCTCGGACTGATTCTTCACCGTGATGGCAAACTTCATGGACAGATTGTTCATGATGTCGGACTGAATCGAGGTTTCAGAACGGGGGTTGATGTTTACGCCCTCGGTGTTGCCGGAGGTGAAGATCGCGCCCAGTTCCAGCTCGGAGGAGACGCCGTTGGGGCTTTCCTGCGCGAGGGCGCTGAGGGAAGTGCCAGCGAGAGTCAGCAGAAGGGTTGATAGGAGAGATGGTCTGAGGGTCTTGCACATGCAGTGTCCTCTTTTGGTCTTGGTTTCGGCACATTCTACAAGCCCTAAAAAGGAATGACCAATGCTGAACCAAAAGGGTGCGATCTCTGCCCTGAGCCTTTCTGGGGGAGACAGGCTCAGGACAGGGACCGCCTGACAATCGGTGCTGGAAAGCAGTCTATGGGTCAGTTCTGGGCATGTGGGAGCGGGCCTTGCCCGCGATGGGCTGGAAAGTCAAAGGCATCGCGAGCGGGCTCGCTCCCACACAGAATTGGGGTTGAGCACGTGGGAGCGGGCCTGCCCGCGACGAATCTAGCGCTGCCCATCGCGAGCGGGCTCGCTCCCGCCGGGGCAGTGGATTACTTGGGGACGCGGGCGGCGCGGATCTCGATCTCGACCAGCCATCCATCCACCACCAGCCCGGCGATCTCTACGACAGAGCGCACTGGCTTCATGGGGTTCTCTTCAGTGCCGAAGAACTTCTGGAAACCGCGATTGAAGCCGGCAAAGTCAAACTCGCCATCCGCACCGGCGACGCCAAACACGCGCACCTGCACGATGTCAGACATGGACCAGCCCTGTGCTTCCAGAGACGCTTTGAACTTCTCGAAGGTATTGGTGGTCTGCTGCTCCATGTCGCCGTAGGTGCCATCGGCCTGCGGTGATGCACCGGCGCCGCTAAGGTACAGGGTCTCTGCGCCAGCGGGAATGCTGATGGAGTTGTAGAACATTCTGCCCTCGCCCTCACGCTTGATTTCCTGTGCGTTGGCTGTCATGGCGAATGACCCGGCCAGCAGGGCAGAGCTGAGTGTCAGTAACTTGATGAGCTTCGTCATAATTGGTGTCCTCTTGGTTGCATGGGAATTGGGTGTAAAGGTTTAACGTCCCAGTGTATTGATATAACTGACGACGTCGATGATAGCTTGCTCGTCGGCAAGTCCTGCCGCCATCGCGCGCATCGGCGCACCGAACGTGTCGAGTGGATCTGTGCCACGAAAACCGGCCTTGAAGTTTTTCAACTGGGTGACCATGTACCAGTCATTCTGTCCGCGCAGCGCTGGCGCGTTCATCGCCTCGTTGCCTTGTGCATCAGCGCCGTGGCAGGTTGCGCAGGCCTGATAGAGCTGGCGACCGTCGGCCACATTACCAGCAGTCAGTGTTGGAACCGCGGGTTTGTATTCCCAGGTGGCGGCCCATTGAATGATGTCGGCGATATTCTCGTCGGTCAGGATTGCGGCCATTGGCTGCATCTCCATGCCCTGATTATCCTCTGCGTGTTTGCCGCGCCCTCCGGCACGGAACAATTCGAGCTGTCGTTGCAGGTACCATGGTTCCATGCCTGCCAGACGCGGGGCCTGAATGCCCTCGCTGCCAACGCCGTCGGTGCCGTGACACGTAAAGCAGAACCGGTGATTGACCGGCTCATGGGGTACTGCCGCCCATGTGGTCGTTGAAACTGAGGTTGCGACTACCGCTGTCGCGGCAATGGCCAACAGCATGGGTAAAACATTACGCGTCATAAGATGTGTTCTCCGGGTAAAAAAGGGGTGCCGTAAACGGCACCCCTCTCATTGGCTGACCTTCCTTCTACTTAGATGTCCATCTTGAAACGTGCGTACCAGAAGGCACCGTTCGGGCTGAACCCAGCGTTCGTCACGTACTTGTTGCTGGTAGAGCCGATGATGTCGACAGGGCGAACCTTCTCCGGCATGGTATTGAGGATGTTATCCGCGCCGACGATGAAAGTGTAACGATCGCGGAACGTGTAAGCAGCTTCGCCGCCGAAGATCACCTCGGAACCTACCCAGTAATCGCGTGCCGGTACTGCGTTGGCGGGTACTGAGAAGTACTCGTCGTAGTAGTTGGCCTGCAGGGTGAAGCGCCAGTCAGTGATTGTGTGGTTGACGCGGAAGTTGCCACGGTTGGCAGGAATTCCACTTTCCAGATCGGCCACGTTGGCGCGGGTCAGCAGACCTGGCGTGAAGCTGTCCAGTTGCTGCTTGGTCCATGCCCAGGAGGCGGCCAGTTCAGTGCGGCCGAGGTCGTTCCAGTCCATCGCATACGATCCAACCAGTTCAACACCTTCGTTGGTGGTGGACATGTCGTTGGTGTAGTAGTTGAAAGACACGATGCTGCGCGCGCCGGAGATGCCTGAGGCTTCCAGTTGCTGTGCAATGGCTTCGGTGATGTCGAAGGTCGCAGAGTTCAGGATGCGGTCACGCAGCTCGATGCGGAAGTAATCCAGCGTCAGGTCCAGACCGCCGATTTCGGTGGCCACACCGATACTGAAGTTGCGGGATTTCTCCGGGGTCAGTTCCGCACCACCAAACCGCTGTGATATCGGGTTGGTAGGAGGAATCTGTCCCTGGGTCACCGGAATGCCATCCACTGTACCAGTGCTGATGTTGGAGATGTTGGCCTGGCCGGGTGACGGAGCACGGAAGCCGGTGCTGATCGTGCTGCGCAGATTGGTGGTGTCTGTCAGCGCATAGCGTGCAGTCAGCTTGCCATTGGTGGTACCGCCGAAGGTGTTGTAGAAGTCTTCGTAGCGGATTGCAGCACCGAGCAACAGTCTTTCAGTAGCGTCCGCTTCCAGGTCGGCATAGATACTCCAGTTCTTGCGGTCCCAGCTGCCCTGCTGATCAGGACCGAAACCCTGGAAGCCGTCGGAGCCCACGCCCAAGCCCAGGTTGGCATACGGGCCAATGCGGTAAGAGTCCTGGTCCTTGGAGGCCACTTTGAAGATCTCACGACGCCATTCCAGACCGTACGCAACGTTCAGCGGTGAATACAGACCCACTTCGAAAGCCTTCGACAAGTCCAGGTTGAGGTTATTCTCGATGGTGGTGTAGATACCTGGAGAGAAGCTGGTGGGAGAATCTGGTCCCATGGATGGGTTGGTGGTGTTGGAGATGAAGTAAGTGATCTCCGAGAAGCCATTGCCCAAGCTCAAGTCGTAGGTGGTGCCGTCATCCAGCTCACCCTTGATGCCGGTGGTATTGGACATGTCGCGTACCTGGCCGCCGAAGTCTGGCGTGTAACCACCTGGGAACTTCTCAAGGAAGGTAAAGCACTGAGGATCGGCCAGGCCTGCCTGGGCAGCTGCCACGGAGCTGGTCACTTTGGTCACTGGATTAACGCCGCGCGGGATAGTCGGGCAGGTGGTGCCTGTGCCTGGCGTCAGATCGATCATGAGCTGGTTGGCGCCACGGGTGAATACGCCGCTGCGGTTTTCCGGGTTGCGGTAGAAGAAGCCAAGGTCGACGTCCTTCTCGCTATAGCCGCCGAAGGAGTACAGCGTCTGGTCGCCGCCCAGATCAACGCCGATGTTCGCGAACAGGTTGATGATCTGGGTGTCCGGCAGACCCTGGTGCTGGGCATTGACGCGTACTGCCTTGTTGCCGTTGTTGATCAGTGTTTGAGCGTCGCCGCGCTGGATGCTGCGGTCGCTGCGCTTCTGGTTGGTCATGTCCATACTGAGGCTGGCGAAACCGGTGTCACCGAGCGGCAGGCCGAGGTTGGCTGCCATGTAATTCAGCTGACCGTCATCAGTCTCTGTGTACATGCCGGTTTTGGTTTCGATTGAAAGACCTTCACTGTTTTCCTTGAGCATGAAGTTGATTACGCCGGCGATGGCGTCGGAACCGTACTGAGCCGCAGAGCCGTCACGCAGCACTTCCACCTGACGCAGGGCAATGGTTGGAATCTGGGCGATGTCCGGGAAGTGCGTCCCTTCGCGACCGAATTGTACTGCTGCAGAGCGGTGACGACGTTTGCCGTTCACCAGAACCAGCGTGTCGTCAGCGGGAAGGCCGCGCAATGTGGCAGGGCGCACCAGACTGTTGGAGTCGTTGATGTCCTGAGTGTCTACGTTGAAGGTTGGCACCAGGTTGCGCAGCAGGTCGTTGATATCGGACGTGCCCTGATCCTGGAAGTCTGTTGCCGAGAACACATCGACTGGAGCTGCGGAGTCGAGCGCTGTTCTGGGTGCACGGCGTGAACCGGTTACCACAACTTCTTCGATGTCCGCACCCTGGCCTGGGGCTTGCGCCATGGCAACAGGTGCGGTGGTGGCGGCGATTGAACCCAGCAGGGCTGCAACCGACGACATGGTCAGCAGTTTTGAGATTTTCATAGTTCTATTCCCTTGTCTTCATTTTCTAGTTTAGCGAAGGATGGTTTCTAAATTACTTCAGTCCTGTACGGCAGCCCTTCTATGCAAGGTGGTACTTGCAGGGACTTTGTAAACTCCAGTGGGTGGTGAAGTG
>CAIRBI010000207.1 GCA_903876785.1 uncultured Gammaproteobacteria bacterium | reverse complement strand
GCTCTTCGGCCGCCGCCATTCAAAATTACCGAGAGGATACTCACAAGTGAAGCGAATAATTCTACCCGTCGCCATTCTGGCCGGTGCCGCGCTGCTGTTCATGCTGCTGGTGAACAACCCTGAGCGCCTGGAAGCCGTAGCTCCGGAACAGGCTCTTGCCACCGTGCGGGTAGCCGCGGTGCAGCCCGAGAGTGTGACCCTGCAAGTCACCTCTCAGGGCAAAGTGCAAGCGAGTCGACGCGCCAGCCTCTCCGCAGCAGCGGCTGGTCCCGTGGACTGGATCTCCCCTTCCCTGGTCGCAGGGGGATATTTTGAAGCTGGCGAAGTGGTCCTGCGTCTCGACAGCAGTGACTACCTGAACTCACTCGAGCGCAGCCGCACAAGCCTGTCGCAGGCGGAAACCGAAGCCAGTCACGCCGCCAGCGAACTTGAGCGCTACACCGAACTGGCCGCGCGCCGCCTGATCAGCGAATCACAACTTCAGGAACTGCAACGCCAGTCTGACATTGCCAATGGTCGGGTACGCGATGCCACAGCTGCCCTCGCTCAGACGGAGCTGGACCTGCGCAGAAGCGAGATTCGCGCGCCATTTGCCAGCATCGTGGAGAGCACCAGCACAGAGCTTGGTCAGCAAGTCAATCGAGGCCAGGCCCTGGCCATGCTCCTCAGCGCTGACGACGTGGAAGTGCGCGTGCCATTGGCACTTGCGCAGCTTGGGCACCTCAACATTCCCCTGGGACATCGCGGCGAGTTGCCGCCAGAACAATCACCGGCCGTTACCCTCAGAGGCATGTTCGGCGGACAGATGCACACCTGGACCGGACAACTGGTTCGTACAGAGGCCGGTATCGATGCCTCCAACAACGCCGTGCAGGCCATCGTACGTGTTGCCCAGCCAGCCGAAACGGCGATGAATCCGGGCGCCGAAAGCCTGAACGCCATTCCTCTCCCAGTGGGGCTCTTTGTGGAAGCCACCATCGAAGGACGCATCGTCGACAACATCTTTGCCCTGCCAAGAGATGTGATTCGGGCTAACAACCGCGTGCTGATCGTCGATGAGGAGAATCGCCTGCGCTTCAGAGAAGTCGAAATCCTGCGACTGGAAAATGAACGGGTACTGATCAGCTCCGGTCTGCGTGCCGGTGAACGCATTTGTCTGTCGCCCATTCAAGCGGTTATCGACGGCATGGCCGTGCAGGTCATTACAGAATGAGAACAATTATCTATTGGTTCGCTGACAACCCAATCGCCGCTAATTTATTGATGATGGTCTTTCTGGTGGGCGGCAGCATGTCGCTGATGAATATCCGCCAGGAAGAATTTCCCAGTATCGACACCGGCTTGATTCAGATCAATGTGGCCTATCCAGGCGCTGCCCCCCAGGAGGTTGAGCAGGCTGTCTGCCTGCCACTTGAGCAAGCACTGGAGAATGTCGAGAACATCGACACCATGACATCCACAGCGCGTGAAGGCGCCTGTGCCGCCAGCCTGCAGATCGACCCGAGTGCCGACTTGAATCGCGTTTTGAATGAGGTCAAGAGCAGTGTCGACGGCGTGATCGGCTTCCCTGCGGACATAGAGAAACCGATTGTTGCAGCATTCTCGCCCAGCAGCACCGTGATGTCTCTGGCGCTGACGGCCAACACCGATTCCGCCAGTCTGAAAGAACTCGCCGAGGAGGTCCGCCTGGAGCTCATCGATCTGGATGAAATCTCCCGTGTCGATGTGAACTATGTGCGCCCCTACGAGATCTCCGTTGAAATTTCAGAGTTCACGCTGCGTCAGTACAATCTGACGCTGAACCAGGTCGCCACAGCCATCAACAACTCTGCGATGGATATGCCCGCAGGAACTTTGCGTACCACCGGAGGCGACATTCTGCTGCGCAGCAAAGGGCGTATGTCTACTGGCGCCGAGTACGAGAACATCATCGTCCGCTCCTACCCAGACGGCTCGCAACTGCGCCTGGCGGACATTGCCTCTGTAAGAGATGGTTTTGAAGAGGGCTACCTCGCTGCCAGGATCGACGGCAAGAACACCACCATTATCCAGGTCTACCGGATGGGTGAGGAAGACACGATCGAATCTGCAGAAATCGTGAAAGGCTACGTGGCGGCCAAGACGCCCACGTTGCCAGAGGGCGTAGAGCTTTCAATCCTGACCGACGATGCGCGTGCTCTCCAGGAGAGAATCTCTACGGTGTCGAGCAACGCCTATCAGGGCTTCCTTCTTGTACTTATCATGCTGGCGTTGTTCCTGCGCTTCAAACTCGCCATCTGGGTGGCCGCAGGAATACCGATTTCAATTCTTGGGGCTCTGGCATTATTCCCGTCTTTCGATGTCACTCTCAGCTCGCTCACCATCATGGCCTTCATTCTGGTGCTGGGGATTCTGGTGGACGACTCCATTGTCGTCGCAGAACGGGTGTTCGTTTACGAGCAGCGGGGGGTGTCGCAAAGAGAAGCAGCGGCGGAAGGCACGTTGGACGTATCTGTGCCTGTGATCTTTGGCGTGCTTACAACTATGGCAGCTTTTCTGCCGCTTCTGCTGCTGGAAGGCCCCTTAGGGTCTTTCTTTAGCGTTATCGGCGTGGTCGTGATTCTTTGTCTCTTGATGAGTCTGATTGAGTCCCAATTGATACTGCCGAGCCATCTCTCCCATCGTCGCACCTCAGGGTATTGGCTGGAAGGTAATCCGATGGTCACCCGCTGGCTTCAGATTCAGGAGCGTATCAGTCAGAGCCTGGATACATTCGCTTCCAGCACCTACAACAAAGCGCTTCGCAAATGTATGGACTACAGATACGCCACCTGGGCGGCGGCAATCTCGATTATCGTCATCACTGTCGGGCTGATGGCCAGTGGCAGGATCGTGTTTCAGTTTTTCCCGGCAGTAGAAGGTGATCGAATTTATGCCAGCGTGCAAATGCCTGAAGGGGTGGCGGTCGGAATTACCGAGGAGGCACTGCAAAGATTGGAGGAGGCTGCAATCGAAGTGACGCGTGAACTCGACGAAGAACTGGCGGCCAAGATAGCGGACGGAAATGCCCCTGCCACACCGGGACATGTCGTCGAGAGGTCGCTGACGACATTGGGCGCGCGCGTCAATCGTGGCGGTGGACCCGGTGGTGCCCGGCCTTCCGCCGGCGGCAGTCATATTGCGGAAGTTGTCCTCATCCTGAATCCTTATGCGCAACGCGGCGAGATAAGTTCCAACGAGGTCCGCGACCGCTGGCGTGAAAAGGTTGGCTTTATTCCAGACGCACTTGAGGTGGGGTTTGTGTCAGACTCATTCTCTGCGGGTTCTGCCTTGAGCTTCCGACTGGAAGGGCGAGAGGAGGAAGGCTTGCAATCTGCAACGGCTGAACTGCGCGAAGCCCTGGCTCGCTATCCCGGGGTATTTGACATCAATGACTCCTTCCGGGCAGGCAAGCAGGAAGTGCAAATCGAGATCTTGCGCGAAGGCGAGCTGATGGGCTTTACACTCGACAGCATTTCCCGTCAGGTCCGACAGGCGTTCTACGGTGCAGAATCGCAACGCATTCTGCGCGGCTCCGAGCAGGTCCGTGTCATGGTTCGCTACCCGGAGAATGAACGGCGCTCGTTGGGCAGTCTGGAAGACATGATGCTGCGCACTCCTGATGGTGGCGAAATACCACTGTCCAGCGTAGCGCGGCTCTCTCTCGGCAATGGTTACTCCAGCATCAATCGTCAGGACGGTCGCCGGGTGATCACCGTGAGCGCTGATGTCAATCGCAGTGTCAGCACGCCGGAGCAGGTGATTCAGGAAATTACCGCTGAGTTCGAGACCAAATGGAGAACCGAGTATGGTGTGGGCATGGCACTGGGCGGCGAGGCAGAACAAAGCGCCGAATCCCTGGGCTCGTTGTTAGCCACCTACCCGTTGGCCCTGTTCGTCATCTACACACTGCTTGCGATTCCGCTGAAGTCCTACTCACAGCCCCTGATCATCATGTGTGTGATTCCTTTCGGCGCCGTTGGTGCAGTCATAGGCCATTTTATCCTCGGTCAGGAGTTGGTGTTTTTCTCACTGATTGGGATCGTGGCACTTGGAGGCGTGGTGGTGAACTCCAGCCTGCTGATGGTGGACTATGTCAACAAGGAACGCGACGCGGGACACGACCTGCATGAGGCGATCGCAATGGCCGGGACTGCGCGTTTCCGTCCGATCTTTCTGACATCCATGACAACCTTCATTGGACTGGCACCATTGATGGTAAATCCGACACCGGCGACGTTCTTCATCGTACCAATGGCAACATCATTGGGTTTCGGTGTGCTGTTTGCGACCGTCATTACGTTGTTCCTGGTACCCTGCCTGTATGCGATTCTCGAGGACATTGCTCACCGCAAAACCACCGAGCATTTGGCTCCAGTCGCACCCGGCACTTACCACGTCGAAGGCTAGACGGACGCTTGTGGCGGTCGAAAGACCGCCACCTGTTCATGCCCCGCATCGCGCAGGTGCGATGCGTGCAGACGGCTCATGTTACCTCTGTCGCAGTAGAGCAGATATTGCGGGCCGTGTGGCAATTCTAAAAAGCGCGTGCTCAGTTCGTAGAAGGGAATCTTCTCGACTGTGGCGCGCAATTCCGCCGGCAGCAGCAACGGGGAAGCTTCTGCCTCGATGCGAGACAACGTGGCCCGTGTCGTTGGCCGCACTGAAATGACTCCGCAATATTCCGGCACATGCTTGGAAAAGTGTTCCGTGCCAATCTTGGTGACTATCTCTTCCACGACCCCATCAAATATAGCTCGAAACGGCGGAATCAAAGCCTTCCGAGATCAGGGACAGCACACCATCCTGGGTTCCGCGAGGATATCCGCCGATGCCCTTGACGGTGCGCTCCACGTCCATGGAATTGAAGAGATGTACGTCTTGCCTTGCAGCAAAGGCCCATAGCAGGTTAGGGCAAGCTCCAGAATCCCGGCCATATCCGGCAGCGCCCGAGGATGACCGGATCGGAGAGTTCCGTGCGGATCTCCAGATTGTCCCATTCACCGACTACACTGATCGCCTCGTCAAGCGCCGTGAGCCGGATGCGTAAGCTGCGCCTGACCACGCGGATAGTGCGTCGACGGACCTGACGAGTCTTGATGGTAATTTCTGGAAAAAAGCGCACGACAAACAACAAGAATTCAACTCACAGGAAGAAGAACGACTGGAACTACAGGAGAGCACCATTTTGGATCACAATCCAATCGTATGCACTTATATGGGGCGAATCACAATCAAAGTAGGGAGAAGACCAGGCGACAGACCGTGGAAACACTCGGCCTGCAGGGCATTCCCGACTGGCATATATTTTGCTCCACCCCTGCACACGAGGCTTGCTGGCGCGCTATTATAGTCCCGATGGAGCAGCTTGTTGAGCGCAGCCCACTGCACTTATCCAGCGCCCAGCGTTATAGTGAGCCTTACTGAGGAATCCCGATTGTGTCGGCGGTTCCAGCCTTTAACCCGTGACACCAGGTTGCCACTTTATGGTGGAGAGACTTGTAGTCACAAACTGTTGTCACGAACTCGATCACTCGGAGGATCAAGAATGTCTGCAAAGACTTTGAAATTAATTAAAGATAACGAAATAAAGTGGGTTGACCTCCGTTTTACGGACACCAAGGGTAAAGAACAGCACGTGACTTTCCCCGCAGCCGTTGTTGACGAGACCTTCATGGAAGGCGTGATGTTCGATGGTTCTTCAGTCGCTGGCTGGAAAGGCATCAACGAGTCCGACATGATCCTGCGCCCCGATGACAGCACTGCCGTGCTGGATCCGTTCGCTGACGAACCACAGCTCAACCTTACCTGCGACATCATCGAACCAAAGACCATGCAGGGCTACAACCGTGATCCGCGCTCTGTTGCGCGTCGTGCGGAAGAGTTCCTGAAGTCTACGGGCATCGGCGACAAAGCTTTCTTCGGCCCGGAGCCTGAGTTCTTCGTTTTCGACCAGGTGAAGTGGAAGACTGAAATGAACCGCTCCTTCTTCGAGATCATCTCCGACGAAGCAGCCTGGTCAAGCGATGCAGCCATCGAAGGCGGCAACAAAGGCCACCGTCCGAAAGTGAAAGGCGGTTACTTTCCGGTTCCTCCAATCGACTCCTTCCACGATCTGCGCGGCGCAATGTGCGACACCATGACCGAAATGGGTCTGGTCATCGAACTGCACCACCACGAAGTGGGCAACGCCGGCCAGCTCGAAATCGGAGCCAAATTCAACACCCTGGTGAAGAAGGCTGACGAAGTCCAGATCCTGAAGTACTGCATCCACAACACAGCGGATGCTTACGGCAAGACTGCGACCTTCATGCCCAAGCCTCTGGTAGGTGACAACGGCAGCGGCATGCACGTGCACATGTCCATCTCCAAAGACGGCAAGAACGTGTTCGCGGGCGACCAGTACGCTGGCCTGTCCATGGAAGCGCTGTACTACATCGGCGGTATCATCAAGCACGCCAAAGCGCTGAACGCCTTCGGCAACGCCTCCACCAACTCTTACAAGCGTCTGGTGAAAGGTTTCGAAGCCCCGACTCTGCTGGCTTACTCCTCGCGTAACCGCTCTGCTGCGATCCGCATCCCGTACATTATGGGCGGCAATCCACGCGGCGTGCGTATCGAAGTGCGTTTCGGTGACCCGACAGCGAACCCTTACCTGTTCTTCGCCGCCATGCTGATGGCCGGTCTCGACGGTATCAAGAACAAGATTCACCCTGGCGACCCAGCCACCAAGGACCTTTACGACCTCGAGCCGGAAGAAGAGGCGTTGATTCCGCGCGTCTGCTACTCCCTGGACGAGGCGCTGGAGAATCTGGACAAGGATCGCGACTTCCTGAAGCAGGGCGGCGTGTTCTGCGACGACCTGATTGATGCCTACATCGAGCTGAAGCTACAGGATTGTACACGTCTGAATATGTCTACTCACCCGGTTGAGTTCGATATGTACTACAGCGTGTAAGACCTGTGCTCAGGGTCAGCTAGACCAGAAAGCCCGGCTTAGTCCGGGCTTTTTTTTGCCCGCCAAATCTCCTGTGGGAGC
>CAIRBI010000206.1 GCA_903876785.1 uncultured Gammaproteobacteria bacterium | reverse complement strand
CCTGAATACATAGATTTGCACGTTGGCCGTAGACCGGTAATCCCGGTGTACCAAGGCATTGACCACAACCTCGCGCAGAGCCTCCTCCGGCAGTTCAGATCTCTCTTCGCGTTTCACATGTTTGATGATGTAGGCGACATTGAGTTTGGATAATAGCCACGCCATCACCGCATCGATCATTGAATAAACATCCTCGTTGAAACCGCGGCGGTCGAGGATATGCACCTTGTCCGTACCCATGAAAAGTGCGCAGGCAACATCAGCACTGATACTGAACTTCTGAATATCGCGCGCGAGCAGCCACGCTCCGGCATAAGTCATCTTGCCATCTTCGTGCACCAGATGAAGATTGCGGAGCGCCGTGAGGGGGGACATCTCGACCGGAATACGCGCACGCTTGCAGAACAGAGACCATATGTCATTGCTCAGGTCTTGATCCAACGAGAAGCGCTCGCATGGTGTTTCGTCGAAGTGAATCAAACCCTCACGATAGAAAGATTCCCGAATTTCCTCGCGAGACATCTGCTGCGATGATGCACCTTCACGCAGATAGAATTTGCCAGCAAAGGAATAAGGTTTACTGCGTTGAGCTGGAATATTCACCAGCAATACCTTGCCAATACTCTCCGCCTCCACGTCGATCGTTGGCTCGGCACTGCGAGCGATAGCCTGTACTTCGGACTTGAGTTTGTTGTGATCCTCAACTCCAATCGCTTCCCCGTTGTCTGAGACTCCGATCAGAATAACCCCGCCGGTGGCATTGGCAAACGCACAAATTTCCCGTCCGAGGTTTGAAGTGCCGGAGCGTTTGAATTCAATTGTCGAGCCTTCGCCAAGGGCGAGGAGATTTGTCAATAGCAGTTGGGTCATTCCGTTGCCCTTGAATCACTGATGAGCAATTGTCTGATACCGACTTGCTCAGCCATAGAGATCATCTCGTTTGAGAACAAGTATGGCTTAGAAGTTGTTTTCTGCCACTTTGCCAATTTGCACAAGAATTCCCCCACCGGTGAGGCCTAAGGTATGATTGTCCGCCTCTACGAAAAACGAACCCGCGAGCCTCCCAATGCCAGACACTCTTCATAACACCCCCGAATCACTCAGCGACAGCGAGCGCAAATTCATCGCCAGCAAACTGCTGGAATACGGCAATGATGAGGCCGTGCTGGACTTCTCGGAGCTGGACGGCTTTCTGACCGCCATCGTCACCCATACGGAAATGCTGCCGATGAGCGTCTGGTATCCCGCACTCTGGGGCGGCGAGAGCAGGCAGCCGGACTGGCAGAGTGAAGAGGAACTGGAGCGGTTCCTCGATCTGCTGTTGCAGCACCTGACCAGTATCGCGGCGGTGATGCTCCGGTGGCCCGACGAATTTGCGGCGCATTTCAATCAGATCGAAATTGCAGTGGGAGCGGATGAGGGCAAGCTCCTCAGCGCGGAGGAATGGTGCTTCGGCTATCTGCGAGGTGTGACGGCGGCGGGTGGCTGGTCTGATCTGCCTGCACACGCGCAGGAAGCGCTGGACTGCATTCGCCTGCACGGCACGGAGGAGCGTTTCGACGAGTGGGAGGCGCTGACGCCGCAGGAGCAGCAGAACTCGATCAGGAAGATCGAGCCTGCCGTGCGCCAGCTCTATGCGGCCTGGCGGAGTTGATTCAGGATCGGGACCGCCGGATTACTCCGGCTTGGTGAAGAACATCATGTGCTGCCAGGGGAGGAAGTCGAGCGTCTTCTCCCATTCGAAATTCAGCACGCTCATCTCGCGGCGCACCTGGCGCTGCGTCATCTTGTGCAGCGTGCGAATCGGCACGTTGGCGTCTTCGGCACGGTACTCGACGAGAATCAGGCGGCCACCGGGCTTGAGCGCATCATAAATGCTCTGCAGCATTTCGCGCGGATGCGAGAACTCGTGATAGGCATCCACCAGAAAGGCGACGTCGACCGAGTTGGCCGGCAGGTGGGTGTCATCGATCTCGCCCTGCACACCATTGATATTGTCGAGTCCTTCTTCGCGACGGCGGTTCTCCAGAATCTCCAGCATCTCCGGCTGAATGTCGACGGCCAGCACTCTGCCCTGCGGTACCTGCTTCGCAATCCTGATCGTGAAGTAACCGGAACCGGCACCAATGTCGGCGACTACGTCCGTGGGCTTCAATCCCATGTTGGCGACCACCTCGTCGGGCATCTCCTCATGGGTGCGCTGCGGACGCTCCAGCCAGTCGGCCGCCAGGTGCCCCATCACGTCGGAAATTTCCCGGTCCATGTAGAAGCGCCCGGTGCCCCCATTGCTGCGTGACGGATCGATGGTGTAGAAACCGTCGGTCGGTGCCGGTGCGGCACAGGCAGAGGTGACTACCAGGAAGAGCATTGATAACAGATATCGATAGTGACGCATGAGCGGTTCCGCCTTGTTGGTTGTTTTGTTATTGATATTCAATTAAACGAAATGTCGCCGCTTGGACGTCACCGTCCTGCTCAGCCCCATGTCACCGACACGCCGCACGTCCGCCCAGGTGCCCTTGTAATACGGCAGGATATTCTGATCCACCGCCGTAGTCGCCAGGTCGCCCATCACGCCGTTGCGGCCCATCGTCTGCATGAACACCTGGCCCGGTTTGATGGTCGGCTCCACGTGTGCCATGCCTTGTGTCGCGCCGTAATCGTTGAACAGTTCCACCACGTCACCACTGCTGATGCCGAGACGTTGCGCGTCTTCGCTGCCGATCTCCACCAGCGTCATCGGCCAGCGGCTGGTGCGGAATTCGACGTGCTCGTCGTTGTAGAGCGTCTGCCACAACTCGTTGACGCGTCCGTTGTTGATCCAGAAGGGATACTTGTCCTTCTGCTGCTGCGCCTCGGCCAGCAGGCCATTCCACGGCGAGGGCTGGAATTTTGCGCGACCATCCTCGGTGTCGAAACGCTCGGTATACGTCACCTCGGTGCCGATCAGAAGACCGTTCTCCAAACCAGTGACCGGCAGTTGCACGCCGTTGTTACCGAGCGCACGCAAACGCTCATAGGTCACCAGCTCATTCTCGTTGCGGTTGAAGCCGTCCATGAAGGCGTCTTCCTCGCTGCTCCACTCGAAGCCCGCAAAGCGCGCAGCCATGGCGCTGTTGCCATCCTGTTCATAGAGCGCCTTGAGTGCGTTGGCGATGTCGGCGGCGATCATGCAGTCCGGCTTCGCGCTGCCGGGCGCGTCCATGAATTTTTCGGAGAGGCGCATGCGCCGCTCGCCGTTCATCGAGGTCAGGTTCATCTCGCCTGGCACGGTGGCTGGCAGCATCATGTGGCCGGCCTCGCCGAAGGGCTTCGGATAGATGTCGATGGAAACCACGAACAGGCCGCCCTTGTTGCTGACCGCGTCATAGATGATGTCGATCAGCTCGGCGGTGCTGGCACCACGCGCCTGGTCGATGGCCTCGCGAACGATGTTGGCGCGGCGGATCACCGCCGCCCGGTAATTCTGCGCGTTGTGGGTGCTGCGGAAAGCGTCGCAGGCCCAGGTGGTGAGGATCTTGCCGCGTCCGGCGATGATCTCGCCATCGACATAAGGCGCGGGACGGCCACCGGGGAACGGCGGCCGCACATAACCTTCCTGATGGCCGCCCATGCGCACGACACCGGCGCCACGGCGCCCACCGACATTGCCGGTGGCCAGCACCAGATTCACCAGCGCGGACTGAATGCGGTAATTGTCGTTGCCCCAGATGATGCCCTTCTCATAGGCATGCATGGTGCGCGGCATGTGGCCAGAGGCTTTGGGTTTATAGGACCACTCGGCGGCCTGAATCAGCTGCGCCACCGGTACGCCGGTCAGTTCGCTGCAATCTTCGAGACTGAGACGGTTCGCACTCAGGGCCTGCTCGTAGCCATTGGTGCGCTGGGCGATGAACTCGTTGTCCAGCCAGCCCTGTTCGGCCACATAAGTGAGTAGCCCGTTGAACAGCGCGGTGTCGGTGCCGGGGTTGATCGCCAGGTGCAGGACGTTCTCGGCACCGGCAGCCTGTTCGGCGATGGCGATGGATGTGGTGCGACGCGGATCAACAAAGATCGCGCGGCCACGGCCTACGGTCTCGCCGGGGAACCACTCCTGCTTCTTGCTGACCGTGCTGCCCTGCAGATTCGGAATCCAGTGCACGAGAAAATAATTGGTCTGGGTCTCGTAGGGGTTGTTGCCGATGGACCAGAGCACGTCAGCCACTTCCGCATCTTCGTAGCTGTTGTTCAGCTCGTTGATGCCCATGTCGCGGGTGGCGTGACACTCGGAGTTGTAGGCCGGACGATTATGAATGCGCACCTTCTGCGTCTGCAGACCGGTGAAGATCAGCTTGCCGCTGCCCCAGGTATTTTCATAACCACCGCCGGCGCCGCCGTGGTCGAAGAGGTTGAAATAAATTTCATCCGGACCGTCTTCATCGAGAATCTTCTTGGTGAGCCCGGCGTAGAGTGCCCGTGCGTTCTCCCACGGGCTCTCGCGCCAGTTGGCGCCGCGATACAGCAGCGGCTGCGTCAGGCGGCTGGCCGAGGGGCCTTTGCCGTTGTACATGAGGTGCCCGAGCATGCCACCACGCGTGGAGGCCTGGCCCTGATTCACCACACAATCCTTGTCAGGAACGATCATGATGTGGTGACGGCTGCCGTCGTTGTCCTGAATGGTGTTGACCATACCGGGCGACAGGCAGGCCTGCAGCGGCGCGAGCTGGCGGGTGAAATCCAGACCCAGCGCGTTGTCCTGCGGCGCACGGCCGCCTTCCTGATGTTCCGGCCATTTGTGGACTTTGTAGCCACAGCCGACGATGCAGAAGTGGCAGGTCAGGTTGGTGGTCTGCGCGCTGGTCGGCGGCAGGGGGATGCGATCATCGAAATGGGACATGCGGGTGACTCCTGCGAATTCTGTTAAAGGATATTGGCCTGTCGGCCATAGATCAGCCCATGCACGCCGACCGCCTCGACAGTGCCGCGCGCGGCATCAAAGTTCAGCTCGATGCGCGGCATGTTCTGGGTCGCCTGACCGCAGACCTGCTGCCCCTCCATCTCCGGATCAAACACACTGAAATGACAGCCACATTTGAAGCTGCGCGCCTCGCCGTCGTATTGCGTCGGGCAACCCATGTGCGGGCAGAGAATGCTGTAGGCGACGATGTCTGCCTCCGGCCCGACGCCGCCGGGCACCTGACGTCCCATTTTCAGGAGCTGGCACGGCGAACTGCTGTCCGGGTAGTTGAAAGACACGGGCTGGTTATCCCGCAGGCTGCCAACCTCGGCCACCAGCGTGGCCGGATGGTTCAGCACAGCGCCACCGGCAGGCACTGCTGCCGGCTGGGCCAACGTGCCGGGTGCCACAGTCGCGGCCAGCGCACCGACGCCGCCAACCTTGAAGAAATCGCGTCTGCTCAGAGACATTTAAATACTCCATTTAAGAACTACAGAATAAACGACAAAAATGACGGCACAGCGGCCGGTAAAAAGTTGTGCTGAATATGGACTGCCACCGGCAACCTGTCAATTCAGGCGCGGCACGGAGGGAGGTGGCGGTTGACCATCGCCACCCCCCTCCGTATATTGCCCGCATGACGCCAACCATGACCATCGACTCCGGCTCCTCGCGCCTGCTGCTGCAGGGCGACTGGACTCTGGAGCACTACACGCTGCTCGCCCGCGATGCCAATTCCCACTCACGGTCCGTGAGCTCCTCGATCACAACCCTGGACGCCACCGGCCTGAGCGCGATGGACACTGCCGGAGCGGCACTCTTGCTGCGCATGCTGGGAGCGGAGCAGTTGAACGCCCTTATCCCCACCGCCACTGGACTGTCGGCCGAGCGGCAGGCGCTGCTGCTGGCCGTAGCAACAGCCATGACCGGGCGCGAGAGTGAAACCGCTCCGCCACGCAAACGTCCCGGGGATGGGTTGGCGACGCTCGGCAAGCTGGTCGTCAGCGGCTGGCACGAACTGGCGCAGTTCCTCAACTTCCTCGGGCTCACGCTGCTGACACTGGTGCGCCTGCTGCCCCGCCCCTGGCGCTGGCGGCCCACCGCGCTGGTGGCGCAGATGCACCAGACTGGCCTCAACGCCGTGCCCATCATCTTTCTGCTGAATTTCCTGGTGGGCTGTGTCGTCGCCTTCCTCGGCGCCACCGTGCTGGCCAACTTCGGCGCCACGATCTACACCGTGGATCTGGTGGGCTATGCCTTCATGCGCGAACTCGGCGTGCTGCTCGCGGCGATCCTGCTGGCCGGCCGCACTGCAAGTGCCTTCACGGCGCAGATCGGCTCGATGAAGGTGAATGAGGAACTGGACGCCCTCAGCGTGCAGGGGCTGAGCCCCATCGAGCTGCTGGTGCTGCCACGGCTGCTG
>CAIRBI010000205.1 GCA_903876785.1 uncultured Gammaproteobacteria bacterium | reverse complement strand
TCCTGCCAACCCGCCAGCGACACCGAACCCACCGCCCTCAGCGCTGCTGGCCTTCGACCTTAGCACTGGAGCGCCCAAAGGCAGCTATGAATTGCCGACTGCCGGCGGACGCTGCAATGACATCGCTGTGGACGCCGAAGGCGCTGCCTACGCGACCGACACGCCGAACATGGAGCTGCTGCGCCTGGCGCCAGGGGGCACCGAGCTTGAGGTCTGGGTCGGCGATGGCGCGTTCGGCGCGACAGGCGATGTGCTCGACGGCGTGGCCGTGCTGGGCGACCGCGTGTTCGTGAACGCGCTGGCCACCAGCAAACTGTTCGCGGTTGATATCGAAGCGGGCGGCGCGGCGGGTGACACCGTGGAGATCACGCTGGACCGTGCGATCTCGCGTCCTGACGGCATGCGCAGCACCAGCGACAACGAGCTGCTGATCGTCGAGGGTGGCGAAAGCGGACGACTGTCGCACGCGCTCATCGATGGAGATTCTGCGAAGCTGACCACCCTGAAAGAGGATTTCCCCGGCGGCGCTGTGGCGGTGACTGTGGTGGGTGAGACTGCCTATGTCGTCGAGGCACAGTTCGCTGGCATGCGTGCTCCGGCCGGCACTCCGCTGCTGCCATTCCGCGCGATTGCGGTGCCGTTGGAATAAGCACCCGCTGAAACGCTGTGGGAGCCTGCCCCGCAGGCGAGAGGCGGTTGCTAAATCTCTCGCCTGCGGGGCAGGCTCCCACTCGGGCAACTCAACCCGGCGCATTTCTCTGCGACGGATCGAGCCTGAAATCCTTCACAAGTTTATGCGGATCGACCACACCACGCTGCGCCTTGGTCGCGGCGGCCCACCACTCCAACTGCAGGAATGACCGGCCGAGATATTCCGCCCAGCGCGTGGCGTCCTGCTCCTGTGTCACCTCGCCGTCTTCCTGAAACACCTCCTGCGCCTTGGGCACATGCACCATCGCCGACACCGACAGGCACCCAAGCTCGGAGAGGTAGCTGCGCATGCCCACCGCGGCGCGCACACCGCCCCACTGCCCGGCCGAGTAAGTCACTATCGCACTCGGCTTGTAGGCGAACGACGAGCTGCCGAAATGATTGAGCAGATGCGCGAGCGCAGGGCTCATGGAATGGTTGTACTCCGGGCTCACCAGCACATAGCCATCCGCCGCGCTGATCTTCTCCGCCAGCGCCTGCAGATCCGTCGGCGCTGCGCCACGCGCATAGGCGAAGTGCGGCTTGAATACAGAGTCGAGTTTGCAATCCAGCGGATCGATCAGCTCCACAGAATGCTCGGGATGATGGCGTTGAAAGTGCGCGACACAGGCACGTGCCACGCGCAGGCCGAGACGGGCGGGTGCGGGCGGCGTGCTGTCGCGGACACTGCCGAGGAAAATCAGAAACTTCATGGGAACCTCATTCGTCACTTTGTAGTGTGGGAGCTTGCCTGCAAGCGATGAGTTCAGCAGCGGATTCATCGTCGGCAGGCCGACTCCCACAATCGCTTGCAGGCAAGCTCCCACAGGTTAGACTTTTCTGCAGAAAGCACAAAACCCTCACTTCGTGGCAAATGCCTTACCCCCGAGCAACCCCTGCGGATACTGCAGGCGTCGCGATTCCGAACATTACGGATGGCTATGCGGGGAACGCAAAGGATACAGCTCGATTGAACTGAGCGGTCCGGATCAGGGCTGGGTGAGCTGTGTCGTTTCCACCGGCCCCATGCCCATGATCTGCACCGTCACCTCTTCGTCCTTGGCCATGTCGTAGTGATGGCCATTGGGCGGCTGGTACAGGAAGGTGCCAGCGGGCACCGCCGTCATCTGCTCCGGATTGTAAACGTCGGAGCCGGGCCCCGAAGACACATACCACGTCCCCTTCATCACTGTGATGTAGCGCGCCTGTGTGTGAAAGTGCGGACGACTGCCCTGCCCCGCCGGGAAGGTGATGCGCACCACATAGAGCCCCGGCTCACTCGGATTACCCAGCACATTCACCGTGCGCGAACCTTCTTTCGGCAACATCGTTTCGGGCTTCGCCACCATGAAGCCATTGGCATCCAACGGTACTATTTGTGCCATCGCCATCTGCGTGCCGACGAGCAGCGCCCCCGCAGCCAAGCCTGTCTTGATGAACAATCTTCTTATTTTCATATCCATCTCCGGTTGTTGTTATTGATATTGGTAGGAACATCGGTTCAATCAGAACGCTAATCACAATGCTCACCAATATAGTGCTTCATGTGCTCGCGCAAGCACAGCGACTTTTTGTTCAACAACCAGACGTTGGGTCAGACAGCATGGACTTCCCGCGGAAGAATGTCTTGAGGACGGATCGCCACGTTCGGGTGCCCGCAGTCGTGGCACGGGCCCGAACCTCGAACTTTTTACTCAATCTCGGGAAGAACCAATATTCGCTCACTCCGCCAGACGCGAATCAAGCTGCCTGTTTCGATCTCTCTTAGATAAACGATTCGGTACGGGGTAGGATAATTTCACGTAATTGGAGTATAGGCCTATGCGTATCATTTGCACGAACGACGACTTTACCTGGATTGATCTTCAGGTCGGATAGAGGAATCACATCCTCAGAGAATTTGGTTTGCATGACATGGCCTCTTTCAGTACAGGGCGATTGTTAGCACCTGTTAACAGCTGCCGTCAAGGCCGAAACCTTCACTGCTGGGAGCACCCGAACCTCTTGAATGCAGCAGCGCCTATGCTGCGAGCTGCACGCTCACAGTTCGCCCCAGTCGCGTCTCAAAGGTGATGAGCATTTCAAGGCTGAACTTATCCCACTTGCCATTCACAAGATCCGACACGCGGGACTGGGCAATGCCGAGGCGCTTGGCGGCGTCTGCCTGGGTAAGTTTCTCGGTTTCAATATAGGCACGCAAATCGCTCATCAGCGTGGCGCGCATTTGCAGGACAACCGCCTCCGCAGGATCAAAACCGAGATCAAGAAAAATATTATTTCCCGGCTCTTCTCTTTGATTTTTCATAATTCTCAATCTCTCTGTACCGCGCTCGCGCAAGAGCAATATCCTCCGCACGGGTACTTTGTGTCTCTTTTTTAAAGGCGTGCAGGACGTAAACAGCACTCTCAAACTTCGCCACACAAACGACTCGCCACTCTCCATTCCGGTGGATTCGAATCTCGATAGCCCCAGAACCCACCGTCTTCATTGGCTTCCAATCCGGCGGCTTCTGACCCACTTGAATAAAGTGCAACTGGAAACCTGCATCCCGGCGGGCATCGACCGGGAACTCTTTCAACGCGTGCAAGCTTGTGGCAACAAATTTGATGGGTTTCATTACGGAATATATATATTTACTTATATTTTATCAATAATTTTATATACAGGGATTTTTTGCGAGAACTACAGGAAATTTATAGCAACGAATTTGAATATGCGCCTACCAAAAAGCACAAAGCCGAAGCAAATCATCGATTCGCTTCGGCTTCGTTCTATAACTTAATCTAAATATTACTGACCGCGCTGCATCATCCGCTCACGCATCTGTGACATGCGGGCTTCTTCTGCTTCGCGATACTTCGCCATCTGGGCTGCTGTCAGCACAGGCGTCAGCAGTGCTTCGGCCTGACGCTGCATCTCGGCACGACGCTCCATGTTCATCGCCATGCCACCGCCCTGGCCTCCGCCTTGACGCATACCGCCACCGGCTGCTGCGGGTGCGTCGGTGGTTGCTGCGACGCCGTGGTTGGCGTGATCGCCAGCGGCTGCAGTCTGGTCACCCGCTGCGGGTGCGCCGCCGTGCTGGGAATGGTCGACTGGGGCAGCCGCCTGGCCGCTCTGCGGCATGGCGCCTTGGCCGCCTTGAGGCATTGCGCCCTGTCCGGCACCCATGCGCATGCCACCGCCACCACCGCCGTTGCCCATCATTTCACGCATGGCGGACATCTGCATTTCGTTG
>CAIRBI010000204.1 GCA_903876785.1 uncultured Gammaproteobacteria bacterium | reverse complement strand
CGGCCAGAACGGCGCCGGGAAATCCACCTTCATGAAACTGCTGTGCGGCCAGGCTCTGCCCGACAGCGGCGAACTCTGGCGCGCTGGCGACCTGCGCGTCGCCTACCTCGACCAGAACCTGCCAGAGCTCAGCAACGAGACGGTCTATGACTACGTCGCCAGCGGCCTCGCCGAGCTGGGTGACCTGCTGCGCCGCTACCACGCCATGACTCACACCGATGCCGACAAGATCGACTGGAGTGACCCCCGGCAGATGGACGCGATGGCAGAGCTGCAACGGCAGATCGAGGCGCGCGACGGCTGGGCCTTCCAGCACCGCATCGACAATGTAGTCGACAGCCTCAAGCTGCCCGCCGATTCCCTGATGGGCAACCTCTCCGGCGGCAGCCGACGCCGCGCTGCTCTCGGCCGCGCGCTGGTATGCGACCCGGACATGCTGCTGCTCGACGAGCCCACCAACCACCTCGACATCCCCACCATCGAATGGCTGGAGAAGTACCTAAACAACTTCAACGGCGCCGTGCTGGTCATCAGCCACGACCGCCAGTTCCTGCAGCGCATCACCAATCGCATCATCGAAGTCGACCGGGGCCGCCTGCGCTGCTGGGAATATGATTACGAGAGCTTCCTGGTGTTCCGCGAGCAGCAGTTGGACGCCGAGGACAAGGCCAACAGCGAGTTCGACAAGAAGCTCGCCGACGAAGAGAAGTGGATCCGCACCGGCATCAAGGCCCGCCGCACCCGCAACGAGGGCCGCGTGCGTGCTCTGGAGCAGATGCGCTACGAACGGCAGGAGCGCCGCGAACTCAGCGGCAAGGCCAAGTTCGAGCTGGAACAGTCCGGCTCCTCCGGCAAGATCGTCATTGAAGCCACGAAGATCACGCACGGTTTCGGCGGCGAGCCGCTGATCAACAACTTCTCCACCCGAATACTGCGCGGCGACCGCATCGGCTTCATCGGCGCCAATGGTTGCGGCAAGACCACGCTGCTGAAGATTCTGCTGGGCACGCTGCTGCCGGACGAGGGCGAGGTCAAGATCGGCACCAACCTCGAACTGCTTTACTTCGACCAGCTGCGCAATCAGCTGGAGCTGGACAAGTCGATCATCGACAACCTCTGCGAAGGCCGCGATTTCATCGAGATCAATGGCAAGCAGCGCCATGTGATCAGCTATCTGCAGGACTTCCTGTTCGTGCCCGCGCGCATGCGCCAGCCGGTGAAGTCACTCTCGGGCGGTGAACAGAATCGTCTGATTCTCGCCAAGCTGTTCAGCAAGCCGGCCAACCTGATCGTGCTCGACGAACCGACCAACGACCTCGACATGGAAACGCTGGAACTGCTGGAAGAAATTCTGCTGGAATTCAGCGGCACCATTTTGCTCGTCAGCCACGACCGGCGCTTCCTCGACAACGTCGTCACCAGCAGCATCGTCTTCGAAGGCAATGGCGTGGTGAAGGAATACGTCGGCGGCTATCAGGACTGGGTGAATCAGGGCGGTAAGCTGGTGTCGTTCGCGGACCAGGGGAAGGAAGCCAAAGAGGCCAAGGCAGAAGCCAAAGCTGCTGCGGCGCCGGTCGCTGTCAGCAAGCCTGTCGAGAAGCCCAAGGTCAGTAGCCTTTCGAGCAACGAAAAGCGCGAGCTGGACTTGCTGCCCAAGGACATCGAGAAACTGGAACAGAAAGTCGCCGATCTGGAGCAGGTGATCGCGGGCGAAGGCTTCTTCTCACAAGAACAGAAGAAGATCGATGCGAAGCTGGCCGAGCTGGCGAAGTTCCAGAACCAACTCGAAACCATGTATGCGCGGTGGGAGGCGTTACTGCAGAAGTAACCCTTCCTCTCTTTCGATCGTAGCAGGAGCTTACCTGTAAGCGATCAACCCACCTTGCACGTATTGCAATTCGGCAAGCAAGGGACGAACCCAATATCAAACAGGTCCGTCCCTTACCCACCCTTCTCAGCTAAGGCCGATAGGTGCTCACCGGCGGCAGCTGCGAACCAGACAGATCATCCGGCACACTCTGCTCAACCCTGACAGTGTGTGTCAGCGAGCCAATGCCTTCGATGCTGGCACTGACTACTTCACCGTCGACCAGGAATCCCGAGCCAGAGGCACGCTCGACGCGTCCTGCGCCGGTGCCGCCAGAGGTGCCGCTTTGCAGCACATCACCAGGGTACAGCGTGATCAGCGACGAGGCATATTCGATCAGTTCCGGGATGTTGTGGATCATGTCGCCGGCCTTGGCTTCCTGCACGGTAACGCCGTCGATCACGAGTGTCTGGTGCAGCCGCTCCATGGGGTCGCCAAAGAACTCCTTCGGCACAATCCACGGGCCCTGAGGGGCGAACGTGTCGTGCCCCTTGCCAACGAACCAGTCCGACGTCACGCCGTAACCACCGGGCGGACGGCCACCTCGGTCGGAGATATCCATCGCCACCATGTAGCCGAAGACGTGATCATAAGCGCGTGTCGCTGACACGTACTTGCCAGTGCGTCCGAAGACGATGGCCATCTCCACTTCCCACTCGATGCGGTCACGGCCGAAGGGCATGATGATGTCGTCGCCATCGCCTATGACGGCACCGCGCGTGGGCTTCAGGAACAGATAGGGAACACCGCGGCTCTCCTGACGCTCGCGAATCCGGCTGGCCAGCTCGTCGTCATTACAGCCTTCGCAGGCGTGCGTGTAGAAGTTCACGGCGGCGTTCATGATCTTGCTGGGGTACTGAATCGGGGCCATGATATCCACCGATTCCACCGGGTGAATGAAGCTGCGCAGATCATTGCCGCTCAGCAGATCCTCCTCCACCAGCCAGTTGACCACCTCGTAGATGCGGTACTTGAGACCATATTCGTACTGCTCGATCAGTCCGATCATGTTGTCGGGCATGGTGACGGAACTGTACTGCGGCAGCAGCTCCAGAGCACGGTTGGCGGCAGCCAGATCAACGATCAACTGGTCATCGCGCAGGACGAGACCGACAGTTGGAACATCATCGATTGCAAAGGTACCGACCTTGAATGGCGCGACCGACTCCATCGCTTGGGCAGAGGCCTCGGGCGGACTGGCGGCCAATGTCAGCGCTGCCCCGAAGGACAGGCTATACAGGGTTTTTCTTATCATTTTTTACTCCTGTGCAAGCACTTGCTTGTTGGGTTGGGTTGTTCTACAGAGACTTACGGCGTTTTTGGCCTGTAAGCAGGTCTGAAGTTATATCGCCAAGATGATCTTGTCCAGCTGAACTGAGGATGGGAGGAGGGTTAAGTACTCCGCGTTTATCGCCTGCAGGGCAGGCTCCCACATTTCATGCATCACCAAAGAAAAAGCCCCGAACCAATTTTCACTGGCTCGGGGCTTTTTTATTGCGAGGCGTTCAGCCGCGCGGGGTGTTGCGGTTAAGGCAGTGCGTAAGCAACCAGTTGCGCAGGTGAGCTTCTTCCGCCGACGAACATGGCCAGATATTGCTTGCCATCGTGCTCGTAAGTGAAGGGCAGCCCTGTTTGATTGTCAGGCAGATCCATGACAGTAATCACTTCACCGGTCTGCTTGTTGACGACACGCATCTTGGGCAGAGCGTCGGCAGTACCGATGCCCTCACCAACGAACAGCAGTGTCTTGGTCAACAGAATCCCAGAGCGGGTAGGAATACCTGTATCCTCGATGTCAATGCCCTGCATCAGTGGGTGGTCGGCAATACGCGCCGGAGTTTCGGCGTTGGCAACCCACCACAAATGATCACCAGAGTTCATATCGATCGCGGTCACGCGGCCATAAGGCGGTTTGACGACTTCGAGACCATCGACACGCGGAACACGGACACCACCACCTTGGCTCCAGTCGATGTCCGAGTCCGGATTCTTGGCCAAGGCCAGCGCTTGCAATTGCGTCCTAGACGGGACGTAGAGAATGCCGGTCTCCGGGTCCATCGCAGAGCCTTCCCAGTTGGAGCCACCAGTGGAAGATGGCAGGCTCAACAGACCACGAGTCCCGTCCGGCGCTTCGGCCAGAGAGGGAGGCGAATACAGGCTCGGACTGAGACGGAAGCCTTGAACGGCTTCCAGCGCCCGCGCACGCAGTTCCGGCGTGAAATCAATCAGGTCGTTCTCAACGAAGCCCTGACGATCGAAAGCTGCGGGGCGAGTCGGGAAAGGTTGCGTCAGCGAATACCACTCGCCAGGAACGTCACCGGCTGGTACGGGGCGTTCTTCAATTGGCCAGATCGGCTCGCCGGTCTCTCTGTCGAAAGTGTAGACAAACGATTGCTTGGTCACTGCCATGACAACTTTCCTGCCATTAGGCAGGTCGGCAAGCAGAGGCGCAGAAGGCAGGTCCCAGTCCCAGATGTCGTGGTGAATCAACTGATAGTGCCAGCGACGCTCACCGGTTCTGACATCCAGCGCAACGAGGCTGCTGGAGAAGAGATTGGAGCCCGGACGGTCACCACCGTAGTAGTCGCCCGTCGGATCCTCTACCGGCAGATAGACAATGCCCAGCTCCGCATCACCTGACATGGGCGCCCAGACGCCAGCATTGCCGGTGTATTCCGCGCTGTTCTCCAGCCAGGATTCAGCGCCGACTTCGGTTGGCTCGGGAATCGTGTGGAAGGTCCAGAGGAGCTCTCCGGTGCGCACATCGAAACCGCGAATGTCACCTTTGACGTTGGACTTGGAGCGTGGACGACCACCAGTGGAGTGCGCTGCACCGACCACAATGACATTGTTCATGACGAAGGGTGGTGCGGACGAACCAATATCGGTGTCACCAAAACGGGGGTCTTCGGCATTGCGCAGACCGACCATCAGGTCCACCAGGCCGTTGTCGCCAAATTCCGGGTCCGGAATTCCGGTCTTGGCGTCCAACGCCACCAGATGATAGCCCGGCAAGATGCTCAAAATCCGTGCCTCGTCACCATCTTGCCAGTAGGCCACTCCACGACCGGCGCCTTTGCGCGGTGCGCTGGCAAATCGCTCACCTTCGTCTGGTCTCCACAACCACCGTACCTCACCTGTCGTCGCGTCCAGGGCTACGATATTACGCGTGGTGGCAATAGTCGCGTAGAGCACACCGTCGACTTCGAGCGGAGTGGAAGGGTTGGTGAAATCGGTGGGAGGTCCGAAATTCTTGGTGGAAAAACTCCAGGCCAGCTCCAGAGAGCCAACGTTTTCGGCGTTGATCTGGTCAAGGGGTGAATAACGCTGAGAGAACTCATTGCCGTGGTAAGCCGGCCAATCTCCCTGGTTTACACTGGTGCCTGTCTGGCTCAGAGCCAGTGGCACGCAGGCAATAGCACTAGCGGTGACAACGAAACGTGAAACTACCCGTCTTGCCATTTTCATTTCGGACTCTCCTGATCAAGCTTGATTATTTTTATTAGCCATACCTGCCCTGCAGCTCGCACAAGACTAACCTTTTGAGGTGCAGATTTCAAAATTCTATTTCACCGTAATTTTGGTTTATGACCACGATCCGGAAATTAAAACGGCTTAAGCGAAGAAAGAGGGCTAAGCTCCAGACGGTCACAGGAAAATTCACCTAGAAAGGAGAGACTCATGGAGAAGAACAATTCGAGCTCGGCAGGCAAATGCCCCGTCATGCACGGAGGTGCCACGTCATCCGATATGGCCAACATGGAATGGTGGCCCAAGGCGCTAAACCTCGACATTCTGCATCAACACGACAGCAAGACCGATCCTCTGGACGCTGGCTTCAATTATCGTGAAGAACTCAAGGCCCTTGATGTCGATGCGCTCAAGAAGGACTTGTATGCCCTGATGACCGACAGTCAGGACTGGTGGCCGGCAGACTGGGGGCACTACGGCGGCCTCATGATACGCATGGCCTGGCACGCGGCCGGCACCTATCGCACCGCCGATGGCCGGGGTGGTGGCGGCACGGGCAATCAGCGCTTCGCGCCCCTCAACTCCTGGCCCGACAACGTGAACCTGGACAAGGCGCGTCGTCTGCTCTGGCCGATCAAGAAGAAGTACGGCAACAAGCTCAGCTGGGCGGATCTGATCATTCTCGCCGGCAATGCCGCGTACGAATCAATGGGGCTCAAAACGTTCGGGTTCGGCTTTGGCCGCGAGGACATCTGGCATCCCGAAAAAGATACTTACTGGGGCTCGGAAAAGGAATGGCTGGCGTCCGAGCGCTATGACGGCGACGATCGCGAATCCCTCGAAAATCCCCTCGCCGCCGTGCAGATGGGGCTGATCTATGTGAACCCCGAAGGCGTGAACGGCAAGCCCGACCCGCTCAAGACGGCCCATGACGTGCGCCTGACCTTTGCGCGCATGGCCATGAACGACGAAGAAACTGTCGCCCTGACCGCAGGCGGACACACGGTGGGCAAATGCCATGGCAACGGCGATGCCGCACTGCTGGGGCCAGCTCCTGAAGGCGCTGACCTCAACGAGCAGGGGCTGGGCTGGGCCCCGCGTGGCGTTGGCCGCAACGCCGTCAGCAGTGGCCTGGAAGGCGCGTGGACGACGCACCCGACCCGCTGGGATAACGGTTATTTCGACCTGCTTCTGAACTACGAGTGGGAGCTGAAGAAGAGCCCGACCGGGGCGTCGCAGTGGGAGCCGGTCAATATCAGGCCGGAGCACATGACTGCCGATGTGGAAGATCCCACGCGCCACCACAATCCGATCATGACGGACGCCGACATGGCGCTGAAGATGGATCCGGCTTACCGGCAGATCGCGGAGCGCTTCCACAAAGACCAGGACTACTTCTCCAGGACCTTCGCCCGCGCGTGGTTCAAGCTGACGCACAGGGACATGGGCCCCAAAGTCCGTTACATCGGTCCCGAAGTCCCGCAGGAAGACCTGATCTGGCAGGACCCCATCCCTGCTGGCCGCGCCGACTACGACGTCGCCGCCGTCAAGGCGAGGATAGCCGCCAGTGGTCTGAGCGAGGGCGAGATGGTCGCCACCGCTTGGGACAGCGCCCGGACATTCAGAGGCTCGGACAAGCGCGGTGGTGCCAATGGTGCGCGCATTCGTCTGGCGCCGCAGAAGGACTGGCAAGGTAACGAGCCGCAGCGCCTCGCCAAGGTACTCGGCGTGTTTGAGAAGATCGCCGCCGACACAGGCGCCAGCGTCGCCGATATTATCGTGCTGGCCGGCAACATGGGCGTCGAGCAGGCGGCCAAAGCAGCAGGGTTCGCCATCAGCGTTCCATTTGCGCCCGGCCGTGGCGATGCCAGCCAGAGCCTAACGGATGCCGAGTCCTTTGCCGTGCTGGAACCGATCCACGACGGCTACCGCAACTGGCTCAAGAGTGACTACGCGGTGAGCGCCGAAGAGCTGCTGCTCGACCGCACACAACTGATGGGCCTGACAGCGCACGAGATGACTGCGCTGATCGGTGGCATGCGGGTTCTCGGCACCAACCACGGCGGCACCCGCCATGGTGTGTTCACGGATCGCGTCGGCGCACTGACCACAGACTTCTTCGTGGCTCTCACGGACATGAGTTACCAGTGGCGGCCTGCGGGCAACAACCTCTACGAAGTGCGTGACCGCAAGAGCGGCGCGGTGAAGTGGACGGCGACCAGGGTTGATCTCGTGTTCGGGTCCAACTCCATCCTGCGCGCCTACGCCGAGGTCTACGCGCAGGACGACAACAAGGAGAAGTTCGTGCGGGACTTCGTCGCTGCCTGGACGAAGGTCATGAACGCCGACCGCTTCGATCTGGTGTAAGGACGGCTATCCCCCTGCGTCGCACGGTGGTGCGGCGTGGGGAGGCATTAATGGACACGTAGTTACCGCAACCGAATCTCCTGAGTAGCTGACTCTTTTTCTTTCTCCTCCTTGCCAGCCTCCGATTACAGTACTAACATCGTAATAACAATGTTGGCAGCTGGGGATAAGTCCTATGCGTATAAATCTGATCAAGGTGGGAAATTCGAAGGGAATTATCATCCCTTCTGCGCTGCTCGCGTCATGCGAGCTCAAAGATGCTGTCGAGCTGCAGCTGGACGGCAAGAAGCTGGTCATAGCAGCCGTGAAGCAACCCCGTTCCGGATGGTTTGAAGGCTATTGCGCTGAAAGTGATGAGGGCGCGCTTGAGACGATTCCCCAAGAAGAAGGGGCTGACGAATGGGTGTGGTGAAGCGAGGTGAAGTCTACTGGGTAAATCTTGACCCCGTGGTGGGCACCGAAATTCGCAAAACTCGTCCGGCCCTGGTGATATCCCCCGATGACATGAATGCGATATTGCCTCGCGTTATCATTGCACCTCTGACGAGCGCAGGACAGCCACTGGGTTGCCGCCCGGAACTGACTTTCAAGCGCAAATCTGCGCGCATACTGCTGGATCAATTGCGAACAGTCGACAAGGTGCGCTTGGGTGAAAAGCTCGGCAACATCGACCTCAACGTGTGGCACCCTGTGTTGCTGGAGATGCTTGCCTGATCTACGTCTGTCTGAAATGTATCTGGGCAGAGTCTACGCTCCGGACATCGAAGATACTTTTAAGGAGACAGCCCGTATCGAGGTTACATTTTTATGTGCCTGACGATGTGGAAGCGCAAATTCGAGTGAAAGCCAAGCAAGTCAATTTGCCGCTTGCCAAATATCTGGCCGAATTGGTCACACGTGAAATTGGTTTACAGAATCAATGGCCATTGGGTTACTTCGAGTTGTTCGACGCTTGGCAGGGAGAAGCAGCATCGAGGCCTGAAGAGCTTGATGTGCACTGGTCCCTACTGTCTGATTTCAAGTGAAAGCCCAATTGCTCGATCCGGAAATGCGCGCAGGAGCTTCTTGTCCATTGTGACCAGAAGGACGTTCAGTTTCATGGCCAGTGCGACGAATTCACAATCATACGCAGAACAATCGCTGTCCCGAACCAGCTCAAGCACTGCCTGAGATTCAACTTCGAACTCGCAACCGGCAAGCAGGCTTTCTGCTTCAGCCTGCAGTGCTGTCGCCTGCTCAAACGAAATGCCTTTACGTCGAATATATCCAGCCATAATATTTCTGAATTCACTACGCCACAGGATCGGAGCAACCCAATCCGGATCACGTTCAAATAGCGACTCAGCGGCGGCTGTGAATTCTCCTGCCACGTACAAGTACGCGAGCACATTTGAGTCAACCACAATCATGGACGGCCCTCACGTTTCATCGCATCGATGTCTTCTGCCAGGAACTCACCTTTGGGCAACGCAGCTCGCAGGTCACGAGCGCGAGCAAGACGCTCTGCCGGGCTCAATTTCGTCGGCAACAACACAGACTCAAGACACACAATAGCCTCACTGTTCATGCTGCGCCGATGCATCTGGGCAGATGTCTTCAGGCGTTCATAGACTGCATCCGGAATATTTTTCAACGTCATGGTAATTGGCATAGCGCTCACACCGAAAAGGAACCAAAGTGGTTCCATTGTTACACAGCGCCCCTGTATTCCGTATATAGCACATTTAAAAAATATCGCCTGCAGGCAGGCTCCCACAGTCAGTGGAAATTGAAAAACACAAGTAAGGCGCGGAAGGGGCGTCGGCGTAAAAGAGGTTATTCGATGATCTTGATCCACTCACCGGGCTCGGGGTCGCCGGTGGGATAGTAGCCATTGAGCAGACGCAGGGTTTCTTCGGGATAGTTGGCGATAGGGCTCATGCGCGCCAGCGCGGGGAAGCTGAAGGCGTCGCCGACCTGTACGTAGCGGATCTTGCTCTCGTTGCCGGAGAAGCGCTCGTTGTTCTGGATGGCGCGGAAGGTGCGGATGGAGGCCAGCAACTGTTCGTCAAGTTCGTCCTGCTTCGTGGCGTCCTTGATGTCACCGGTGAAGATGAAGACACGCGGACCCATGTAGATAACCGCGACGCGCTGCGCCGTGCTGCTGGTGTTCGCGACGCCGGTGTAGCCGATCAGGCGGAACTGACTGAGGTCCTCGGTCTTCTGCAGATTGGCGATGCCGAGCTTGTCGCGGATGAACAGGCGCGGCTCGATACTCTCCTGCATGCGCTGCACTTCCACACGCAACCCGGCGTTACCTTCGGCGCCAGCGGCGGAGACGGTGGTGGGAGTTTCCGCGATGGTCCAGCCGTCGGGAAACACCATCGTGTAGCCCAGCAGTTCCTGATAGTAGCGGTTGCGGGCCTCGCTGCCGGTGAGCGCCTGGCTTTCGCCGACGATGAGGCCGTCCATCTTCTCGCGGAATTTCTGATTGTCGACCAGCGTAGCTTCAGAGGCCGGAAGTGCGCCGACGCTGGCCACGGCTTCCTGCAGACGGGTGTCGCTGCGCGGGTGGGTAGCGAACAGACCGTGGTAGCTTGGCTGCTGGTTGGCGACCTTGGTGTTGAAATCTTCCTGATTCTTGAGCACGGTGACGACGCGGATCACGGCCTGCGGGTCGTAACCGGCCGCCAGTAGATATTCGGCGCCGAGGCTGTCGGCCTCCAGTTCGTGCTCGCGGCCGAAGCCACTGAGCCCGGCCTGCGCCCACAGCGAACCTACGTCCATGATCTGTGAGCCAATGTAGCCACTGCCAGTCGCCACGGCCGCGACGATGCCGCCCACGCCAGCAGCGATGCTGGCCAGTTTGCCGCTGGACTGCTGCTGCACTGCATGCCGGGCAGTGATGTGGCCAATCTCATGGCCCAGCACGGCGGCCAGTTCAGCTTCCGTGTTCAGGTAGGCGAGCAGGCCGCGGTTGACGTAGACATAACCACCGGGCAACGCGAAGGCGTTGATCTCGGGGCTGTCGATGACGGTAAAGGTGTAGGTAAGATCGCTGCGATGGCTGACGGCAGCGAGGCGCTGGCCGACTTCGTTGACATAGCTGATGAGCTCTTCGTCGGTCATGACGGCGCTGCTTTG
>CAIRBI010000203.1 GCA_903876785.1 uncultured Gammaproteobacteria bacterium | reverse complement strand
GGAAGATCGCAGCAGGCAACCACTACGCCAGCCTGCTCGACGTGGTGAACAATGCGCAGCCGACGGTGCTGGTCGGCGTCTCCGGCAAGCCCGGTCTGTTTACCGAGACCATCATCCGGCAGATGCACGCCACCTGCCCCCGCCCGATCATCCTGCCGCTGAGCAATCCGTCACGCCTTGTCGAAGCGCACCCGGCGCAGGTTCTGGAGTGGACCAGCGGCGAGGCCATCGTCGCCACCGGCAGCCCGTTCGGCAGCGTGGATTCCGGCGGCAAGACCTACAACATCGCCCAGTGCAACAACAGCTACATCTTCCCCGGCATCGGCCTGGGCGTGATCGCCGCCAAAGCCAATCGCGTCACGGACGAAATGCTGATGGTGGCGAGCATCACGCTGTCCGAGTGCGCGCCGCTGTCAGACGAGAGGGCCGCATCAATTCTGCCGCCGCTGACCGCCCTGCCACAGATCAGCCGCCAGATCGCCTTTGCCATCGCCAAAACCGCGATGAGCCAGGGCCATGCGTCACTGAAAACAGACGAGGAGTTGCGCGAGGCCATCGAGCGCAACTTCTGGACGCCCGAGTACCGAGAGTATCGGAGGATTGCATCGCGGGCGAGGTGATCGAGCGGGCGCCTTTCCCATTCTTGACCTAAACTCTGAAGACTAGCTTCAGAAGCTTGACATGTATAAGTACTTGTACAAGCATAAGGACGTGGTCATGGAAATCGAAAAGGAAATTCGATGGATGGGAACTGCCTATGCCGATTTGCTGGATTTCCCCGAGGAGCCCAGACGGCAAGCTGGTTTCCAGTTGGGAATGATTCAAGTCGGTCTCGAACCTCGACACTGGAAACCCTTCACGCAGATAGGGATAGGCGCAAAAGAGCTGCGGATCAATACGCTTGAAGGTGCCTTTCGCCTCATCTACACCGATCGGTTCGAGAGCACGGTTTACGTACTGCACTGCTTCAGAAAGACCACTCAGGTCACTACTCAGCGCGACAAAGAAGTAGCCAGCGCCCGCTTCCGCGCCATTGCACACGACAGAGAGGATCGCTCATGACCACCGACACCAAGGTCCGCCACACCACTCCCGCTGGCACGAACATCTTCCTGGAACTCGGCTTCGACCCGGAAGAAGCCAAACAACTGAATACCGCCTCGCAGCGCGAGATCAGAATCTCCCTCGCCTTGAAGGAACAACTCATGACGGCCATAGCCGACTGGATTGAGGAGAAGGGATTGAAGCAGGCTGACGCGGCCGCGACTTTGATGGTGTCGCGACCACGGGTGTCGGATCTGGTGAACCGGAAGATGCATCTCTTCACGATCGATACGCTGGTGGGAATGCTGAGCAGCATCGGCAAGCAGGTGAACTTTACGATTGAGTAGAGTCCACCTGCTTGCGCTGTCAGATCTCGTTTCTGCCGGCCGCCTGGATGATATGGTCCGCCGCCCGGAAGGCCAGCGCCATGATGGTCATCGTCGGCTGTCCACGTCCCGAAGTCACCATGCTGCCACCGTCCACCATGAACAGATTCGGCACATCGTGCGAGCGGTTGTAGCGGTCCACCACCGAGGTCGCAGGGTCATTGCCCATGCGGCAGGTTCCCAGCAGATGCACGCCGCCGGTCTGGCCATCGCGCGCATACGAGCCAACCTTTTTGATCGCCCCCACTGCATCCAGCATCTCCATCGAGATGTCGAGGAAGAACTTCATGGTGGCAATGTCGTCGGGGTGATTCATGAAAGTGGTACGCAGTGCCGGACGGCCCCATTTGTCCTTGACCTCGGGGTCCAGCGTGACGTTGTTGGTGGACAGCGGCAACGTGGTGCAGTGGCCGTTGAACGAGGCGGTGTGCGTGAACTCCTGCGCGAGGCCGCGTTTGAACTCGCTGCCCCAGCTCAAGCCGGAGAAAGTGCCGCCGCGCATGGCTGAGGCCATCGGCAATCCGCGCGTCAGAGATCGCGAATCGATGCCGCCGCCGCCGTAGAAGCCGTGCTTGGGATCTATGCTGTAGAAGTCGTGGATCACCCGCGTGGTCGCAATACTCTTGTGGCCATTGATTTCCTCCGGGAACAAACCGGCGGCATTGGAAGAGCCATTGAACATGAGGTTCTTGCCTACCATGCCGCTGGAGTTTGCCAGGCCATCGGGAAATTGCGCCGACGCCGACAGGAACAGAAGTCGCGGGGTCTCCGCGCCATTCGCGCACAACACAACTGCCTTGGCTTTTTGAGCCTGCTCGGTGCCGTCTTCTTCCCAGTACACCACTTCACTGGCACGACCATTCTCATTGGTATTGACGCGCGCGACGGTACATCCCGTTCGCAACTCGCAATTGCCGGTCGCCAATGCCTGCGGAATCATGGTGACTGCAGTGGATGACTTGGCCGCCACTTCGCAGCCAAAGCCGTTGCAGAATCCGCAATGGACGCAGGCCGGACGGCCATTAAAAGGCTTGGAGAGAATGGCAACCGGAGCGGGAAAGGGCGTGTAGCCCATGGCCTTGCCCGCTCGTTCCAGCAGAACTCCCGCCGATTTCACCGGCATGGGCGGGCATGGATAATCGCGCGAACGGGGCGGGTCCCAAGGGCCGGCCAGGCCGGATACGCCGATCTCCCAGTCCACCTTCGTGTAATAGGGTTCCAGTTCGTCATAGGTGATTGGCCAGTCCGCGAAATTGGTCCCTGCAATGGTGCCGCGCACACTGGCTTCGTTGAAATCGATCGGGTGCAGACGCCAGAAGTTGCCGGAGAAATGCACGCTGCTGCCGCCGACATTGTGGGCATAGCCCAGTGGCGCGCCGTCGACCAGCTCGGCCTTTTCATGCTCGTAGCGTCGGAAGGTCTGCGGATGACCCTTGCGGCTGCCCCAGACCAGCTCTTCATTCTGCGTGTAGGACCACTCGTCGTGACGGAAATCGCCCGGTTGCAGATGCGGGCCTTGTTCAAGCACGACAACGGAGAAACCCGCTGTCGACAGTTCTCGTGCCATGATGCCGCCCGCCGCACCAGAACCGACGATCACAAAATCCACTTCTTCGCGCGTGGGGAAACTTGCCTGTGCCATGATTATTCTCCCCTCGCCATATAGTCTGCGTCATAGAATCCGAAGGGCGGGCTCCAGACATGCTTGTGTTCGAAACCGATGAGCTTCCATCCTGCGTAATCGCGATTGCCCCCATATTCCGGCAGCGAGAACATTCCGGCGATCGTCATGTAGCGCATGGTGCCGAAGAACTCCGTCTCCTCAATGCTGACCAGCAAGGCGTCCTGCTGTTCGGGCGTCAGCGCGCTGAAACTCGCGCTGCCATAGGTGGATTGCGCAGATGCCTGCAAGGAAGCGAGCCCCGCTCGCATTGGCTCCAGCGCTTCGGGACGCGAGGTACCGAGGACATTGTCGATGAAGTAAATCACGCCGGCCTCTGTCGCCCCGGGTGTCTCGTCGGTGGGAATGATGCGCGCGGCGATGGCGGCAAATTCTCTGGCCTCCTCGCTGCCGAGGATCTTGAATGCGCTGTTCTCCAACATCGCTTCGCTGGCTGCAGCGCTGCTGCTCATAATGGCTGGCAGAGACAGCACGATCAGAGAGTTGCGCGCCGCAATGCCGGTCTGGCGCAGGAATGCACGTCGGGATAATTGGATATCGTTCAAGGAAATACACTCCTGAGTCGGTGAGAGGTCACGGAGAATGCGATGAGTGTTCTGGTGATGTGTCCCTTACTTCGGCATACGTGAGGCGCGGATCTCGATCTCGACAAGCCAGTTTTCGTTCACCAGATCAGCCACAACAACCGTCGTGCGCACCGGCTTGGTCGGATTCGCTTCCGTGCCGAAGAACTGCAGATAGCCGTTGTTGATGCCTTCGAAGTCAAACTCACCGTCCGCACCGGCGACGCCAAAAATGCGCACCTGTACGATGTCCGACATGGACCAGCCCTGCTCTTCCAGCGTCGCCTTGAACTTCTCGAAAATGTTGACAGTCTGCTGCTCCATATTTCCCCAGCTGCCGTCAGCAGCGGCTGAAGCACCAGCGCCACTCAAATAGAGAGTCTCGGCACCAGCGGGAATGTAGATGTTGTTGAACAGCACGCGGCTTTCACCGGTGCGAACAATCTCTTGAGCACTCGCAGTGGCACCAAAAAGAATCGTGGCCATGGCAGTCGTCAGGCAAACAGTCTTGAGCAGAGTTTTCATGTTGTGGTTCCTCTTACGGTGGGTTGGCGTTTCGAGCCTGTGAGCTGAACTCACGACAAGCCGATTATCCGGAAGGGAAATGCTGAAAGTCCTACCAGTTTTGTCCCGAATTTCTACTTCTGGAAAAGATAGTGAAATCAGCTGGATAAAGGCGAGAAACGCGCCGTGAGAGGCACTGCAGGAGAAATTTGGACGGCGTTGGTAGAAAAGGGAGGTTTAGGGATATGACGAATAAATCAGTATTGCGGGGTCATCTAGACTGGATTTCGTGATCGTGCGAGCGGAGCCGCACCGGCAAGCAGAGGAGCTTTACTATTGAGTAGAGTTCACCTGCTTGCGTAGGTGCAATCGGAGACCTCCGCTCAGAGCGATGCCGCGAGCGACATGCTTAATGCGATGAGCAGGAATACGACACTTATGAGCACAAGCCCAAGTTTTACGAAGTTGCTTTTCAGCGAAGACATATGACACCTCAGTGGCAAAGTTGAAGGAATAAACTCGCGTTTAGTATGCAACTTTCCCAACTCGGGGCATTGAGGCAGATCAAGAAGATCGAGCGCTATTGCGCTGGCTCCGCCGCAATCCGTGCTTCTATCGACGCCCGGCGCGCTGCCACCAGCTCATGCCACGGCTGTTGCTGCAGCAGCGGATGCGGGCGCACCTGCACGCGCAGCTGATCCATGATGCCTTCGAAAGGCGCCTCGGGGTGGCCCGTGAGGTAGATGTCCGGGTTCAGTTTGTCGAGATTGTCGAAACCAAACAGCGAGTCTTCCGCCAGCGTCGGGAAGCGCGGGTTGTTGACGATCTGCACACCATCGTTCGGACCATTGCAGCCGAAGATCACTACGTTCAGCGTCTCACCTGGGTTCTGAGGGTCATCTTGTGTGTCGGTGCTCCAGGTGGTGCAACCCGGCGTGTGGCCCGGCACCAGGGTCGGTGTCATGGTGGTGCCGCCGAGGCTGATGCTTTCGCCGTCCTGCAGGCGCCTGTCCACCTTCACCGGCTCCCAGCCTTCGAAGCCCAGCGGCGACAGATCTCTGCCTGCTTCCAGCGCATCTGCATCGGCTTCCACCGCCATCACCTGTGCACCGGTCATGCGCTGCAGCACGGCGTGAGCCTGCACGTGATCGAAGTGCGCGTGGCTGGACAACATGATCTTGATGTCGCTCATGCGAAAGCCGAGCTTCTCGACGCTGTCGCGAATCGTGCTGCTCATCTCATTGACGCCCGAGTCCACCAGAATATGCCCCTCG
>CAIRBI010000202.1 GCA_903876785.1 uncultured Gammaproteobacteria bacterium | reverse complement strand
TACACAAGGACCTACACAAGGACTTACACCATGGGATTCAAAGACCTGCTCCGCATCATGATTCAGAAGGAAGGCTCCGATCTGTTCCTCACCACTGGCGCGCCGCCAAGCATGAAGGCCTACGGCAAGCTCACGCCGATGTCGAGTCAGCCTCTGCCACCGGGTGCGGTGAAGCAGATCGCCTACCAGATCATGACCCCGGAGCAGATCAAGGAGTTCGAAGCAAACCAGGAGATGAACCTGGCTATTTCCGATCCGGAAATCGGCCGGTTCCGCGTCAATATTTTTCAACAGCGCGGTCAGATCGCACTGGTAGCCCGCAACATCAAGACAGTAATTCCAAGCTGGCAATCCCTCGGCCTGCCCGAGATTCTGACCAAGCTGATCATGCAGAAGCGTGGACTGGTCCTCTTCGTCGGCGGCACCGGTTCGGGCAAATCCACCTCGCTCGCGGCGCTGATTGACTATCGTAATACCAACAGCGACGGCCACATCATCACCATCGAGGATCCGGTGGAATTCGTCCACGAGCACAAGAAGTCGATCATCAATCAGCGCGAGGTGGGCGTCGATACCCACAGCTATGAAGACGCACTGAAGAACACACTGCGTCAGGCACCTGACGTCATTCTCATCGGCGAGATCCGCAGCCAGGAAACCATGGAACACGCCCTCGCCTTCGCCGAAACCGGCCACCTGTGTCTGTCCACGCTGCACGCCAACAACGCCAACCAGGCGCTCGACCGCATCATCAACTTCTTCCCCGAGGAGCGCCACAAGCAACTCTTCATGGATCTGTCGCTGAACCTGCAGGGTTTCGTGTCACAGCGTCTGATCCCGACGGTCGATGGCAAGCGCGCCGCAGCCATCGAGGTTTTGCTGGGCACGCCGCGCGTATGCGACCTCATCAAGCAAGGCAAGGTGGATGAGATCAAGGAAGTCATGGAAAAGTCCGAGAATCAGGGCATGAAAACCTTCGACACGGCGCTGTTCGATCTCTACAAGGCTGGCCGCATTACATTGGAAGAAGCGCTCAAGAACGCCGATTCCAAGAATAACCTGCGTCTGCGCATTCAGCTCTCCGAAGGCAAGAAGCCATCCGGCGACGAGGACGAAGGCGGGCTGTCGCTGGAGCCCAAAGACGAAAGCCGGCGCGGACATTGATGCGCACCTCACGCACTCACGATGTCTTCTGTGGGAGCGGGCCTGCCCGCGATTGTCTGTGGGAGCGGGCCAGCCCGCGATGCTTTGATTACGATTACAACGTAAAAGACATCGCGAGCGGGCTCGCTCCCACAGGGTTTTCCGCATGGAATTGAGCGCGATTGTCACTCTCATCGCGTTGTGGCTGATTGTCGTGGTCGTCGCAATGCTGTTATTCGTTTATCCGCGCTATCGACGGCGCCGCCTCGATGCCAAGCCGTTCCCCCCCGCGTGGCTGCAGATTCTGCGCGACAACCTCAAGATCTACCGGGCCATGTGGCCCAATCAGCAGGAACAACTGCGCAGGCTGATCGTGCGCTTTCTGGACAGCAAGGATTTTGTCGGCTGCGGCGGGCAGGTGATCACGGACGAGATCCGCGTGACCATCGCCGCCCACGCGTGTCTGCTGCTGCTCAATCGCCCCAGCCGTGAGTATCAGGACCTGCGCAGCATTCTGGTCTACCCTTCCGGCTTTGTGGTGGAACATGACCACCACGACGAGTTTGGCGTCGTCACCGAGGGCGAAAATTATCTGGCCGGAGAATCCTGGAGCAATGGCAAGGTCATCCTGGCATGGGACAGCGTAGAACACAGCCTGAGGAATTTCGCCGATGGCGAGAATGTCGTACTGCACGAGTTCGCGCATCAACTCGATCACGAATCCGGTGTCACCAATGGCGCGCCGCTGCTCTACCGCAAGGGTGAATACCTGGAATGGTCAAAAATTCTTTCAAAAGAATTCGCCGCTCTGCAGCGTGCTGCCGACGAAGACCGTGACACCCTGCTGGATCCTTATGGCGCCAGCGACCCTGCCGAATTCTTCGCAGTGGTCACGGAAACTTTTTACGAACGTCCGCACGAGATGGCGCACGAGCATCCGGAATTGTACG
>CAIRBI010000201.1 GCA_903876785.1 uncultured Gammaproteobacteria bacterium | reverse complement strand
TGGTAATGAGTCGGCCCACGGCCTCGCGGTCGGTGGTTGCCACTACCTGCACCGCATGCTCGGTAATCCCCGCTGCACGCAGCCCTTCGGCAATACAGGACGCAATCGCCTGATTGGAATGAATCGCTTCAGAGCCACCGCGCAGGATGACTGCGTTGCCGGATTTCAGGCACAGGCTTGCCGCCTCGCAGGTCACATTGGGGCGCGACTCGTAAATGATGCCGACCACTCCAAGAGGCACACGCATCTTGCCGACCTGAATGCCGGAAGGACGAAAGCGCATATCGGTGATCTCGCCGACGGGATCTGGAAGATCAGCCACCTGCCGCAACCCTTCGATCATGCCGTCGATGCGCCCAGACGTCAGCTCCAGCCGGTCCAGCATCGCGGCATCGAGGCCCTTCTCGCGGCCGGCGGCGAGGTCACGCCGATTCGCCAGCTCAAGCTGACCGCGATGGCGTTGAATACTCTCTGCCATGGCCAGCAACGCCCCATTCTTCTGCGCCGTCGTCGCTCGCGCAGTCACGCGTGCCGCCGCCCGAGCCTGCTGGCCGAGCGTCGTCATGTAGCTGTCTATATCCAGAACTGTTGCCATTACCCAATACCGAGGCCATGTCGCGATGAGCGCGCTTCTTTAAAGGGGCGCATTATAGCCTCGCGGCGGGGGTGCAGACAAAATATAACGGGCGCGCCATCTAATATCGTTTTGCAGGCTCATTTCGGCAGGATATGGACGCATGTACCAGGAGTCGCGGATGTAGTCGTTGGGATTCCGACGGAAGTGATGATTGAGCAATGTAATCGGCACGATGGCTCATCAGAATCAACTTGTGGCGGGCGTGAAAATTCACCAGCCCTTCGACAGGGAGATCGGAAAAATTCTCCATGAGCGTGGCAGCGTAGATTCCGACCCCGTCCCGCCGTGGGCGGTCACCATCGTAGACTTTGACCCGCTCCATGCCACAACTGGGTGAAGAGTTGTCACTCGTACTCCAGATCAAGGAAAAACGGCATTGCCTGGCTGATCGGGCTGGGTCTCCCAGTACTCCACAATCTTGTCGACTTCGCCGCGGAACGCGGGCGCGTAGTTGGTGCTGGTAGATTTCCACATATCCCGGATAGTCTTTAGCCGCATTGTACTGCGCCAGCGATCCATCCTCGGCTCAAATTCAGCACGGTCAAACAAACCCTGTTGGAACTGGTAGTAGGAGTTCTCCCATTCCCGCCAGTTACCTGCCATGAAATAGGCGTGCATGACCCGCTCGCCCGGCTCCAGGGGCACACCTGCATTCACCTTGGCAATGGTTACGGCGAGATCCATTTCATTAGTGACCCATTCCGAAAACATCATCTGTTTAGCGGAAATGGAATCACGAGTCTGGGAGCGCATCAAGTTGGTGTTCTGGCGCACTTCCATCCCAAGAAACACGATGCCCATGATGACCGCGATACTCGACATCAGATTCATCCAGTCGCTTATTTTGGTGCCCATTCTTAAGCCCTTTCCGTGTATTGTTGTTATGTGCTGTGCATTTGTACCGTTGCTCTCTGCAAGTCCGGCATCAGGCAGCCTGTCAGAGCAGCAACTCCAATTCTCCAGCGATCAGGCGCTGCTTCTCGTGTTTGGGCAGGCGCTTGATCCTGCACTCCAGCACGGAGGCCTGTGAGCGATTGCCGGCAGCCATCCGGTAAACGACCTGCAGTGGCCCTCTGCCACGCAGGTAACGAGCCCCGCGAGGCATGCCCTGCTGATGCTCGAAAAGCCTGCGCTCCACGTCGGTGGTGATACCCGTGTAGAGCGAGCCGTCACCGCAGAGGATCAGATAGACGAACCATGCTGACGATTTACCGGCGTGCAATCCTCCATCAACTGTCATGATTTGTAGCATCCTGTGACGCACAGCCTGGCATTGCACACCAGAGCTCGCCTGCCCGCACAGCCCCGCCATCCTCTTCGAGTTTGAGCAGATGAGCAAGCAATGTGCGCTGCGCCTATGGGGTCGGCTACCCCCACCTTTAAAAACGACATCGATCGCGCCTCGCCAGTTTGCCCACGGCACTTGCCGGGAGCGGGCATGATAGCCCGTTTGCCAGCCTCCGAGAACCGGGATTGCCCTTCCGTCGCAAGCGCTCCTCAAGCACGTCAAGCACACGCCGAACACAACGTGACACTGGCTTTCAGGGCTGTTTCAGGATATAAAGTGAGCCTTTTAAAATTTCACGCGCGCATCCATTTTGATCCACATCCTTGTCCCCAGCACTCCCGGATTCGCCCAGGGCTTAGACGCGGTAGATGATTCGTCGCGCATCTTCAGCAACTTCAGCAACACTCCAGAGACAGCAAGGTAGCGACGATGTTCAAGATTCAGACATTCAATCAGATCTCCAGCAAAGGCCTCGTGCGCTTCCCAGGCACCTATGAAGTCGGCCCCGGCATAGCAAGCTGCGACGCCATCCTGGTGCGTAGTCACAAGCTGCAGGAGAGCGATGTCAATCCGAACCTCAAAGCCGTGGCCCGCGCCGGCGCCGGCGTCAACAATGTCCCTGTCGCCAGCTACACCGAGAAGGGCATCGTCGTCTTCAACACCCCTGGCGCCAACGCCAATGCGGTAAAAGAGCTGGTGCTGTGCGGCCTGCTGCTGTCCTCGCGCGGCATTCTGCCGGGCATCGCCTACGTGAACTCTCTCATCGACATGAAGGACAATGCCGCGATGTCAAAGCTGCTGGAGCAGGAGAAGATCCGCTTCAAGGGCGGCGAGATCGCCGGCAAGACACTGGGCATTATCGGCCTGGGCGCGATTGGCTCACTGGTCGCCGAGATGGCCATAGGCCTTGGCATGACCGTGCTTGGTTACGACCCGGCGCTGTCCGTGGATGCCGCCTGGCGCCTCCCCAATCAGGTGCGCAAGATCGAGAACATCACTTCGCTGCTGGCCAACTCTGATTTCGTGACGTTGCATCTGCCGGTGATGGAAGCCACCCGCAACCTGATCAACGCCGACATGGTCGCCGCCATGAAGCCGGGCCTGTGCCTGCTGAACTTTTCGCGTGACGAGATCGTCAATACAGAGGCCATTGTGGCAGGTCTGAACAACAAGCAGCTGCGTGTGTATGCAGCAGACTTCCCCTGTGCGGAACTCATCGGCCGTGACGACGTGATTCTGATGCCGCATATCGGTGCCAGCACGGATGAGGCTGAAGACAATTGTGCGGTGATGGCCGCTGATCAGCTGATGGAATTTCTGGAAAACGGCAATATCAAAAATTCCGTGAATTTCCCGAGTATCAGTCTGGATCGAGCGGCGAACGCAGTTAAAGGCACTCGGATTGCGATCAGCAACAAGAACGTGCCGAAGATGCTGGGACAGATTCTGTCGATTCTGGCGGAGCAGAACATCAACGTGGTGGACATGATCAACAAGAGCCGCAACGAGATTGCCTACAACCTGATCGATGTGGCGACCCGTCCGTCAGATGCGGCGCTGGCCGAAATCGCCGCGATCCAGGATGTCATTAAAGTGACTGTTCTTTAAATAAGTGCGCGGAAGCGGGTGCTCTCTGTGCCGCTGTGACACGCCGTGAACCCATCCATGCCCCCTTCGAGGATAAAGGGGCTCGCTTTCGCCATCCATGGCTCAAGACGGTCACAGCAGCACAGAGACCACCCGCTTCTCCGAGAATGCAGTAACCGGCAGGCAGCCACAGCAAGTCGCCCCCGGCATCAGAATGAGCTTTGTCAGAAGCTGCCGCTGGAGAGCCCCACCAGTCCCAGCAAGATTGCAGTGCGCCCCTAGCCAGACGCAACCACGGGACTTGAAGGGCAGGAGTTCGGTGTTGGCAGGCGTGACCGTCTTGAGCCATGGATGGCGAAAGCGAGCCTACACGGACGTATTCACGGCGTGTCACGCCTGCCAGCACTGGACTCCTGACCCGAGCACAGAAACATGCACCGGCAAAGCAACAGAATTAGCAAATTATTAACTTGTAACCTAGGAAACCACTATGACACGCGTATTCAACTTCGGGGCCGGGCCGGCCATGTTGCCACTGCCAGTACTGGAAAAAGCCAAAGAGGAATTTCTGGACTGGAAAGGTCTGGGGATGTCCATCATCGAAGTCAGCCACCGCAGCGCAGAGTTTGAAGCATTGCTGACTGAGACCGACAACCTGATGCGCGAGCTGGCCGGACTGCCGGACAATTTCGACATCCTGTATGTACACGGCAGCGCCCAGATGCAGTTTGCCGCCATTCCGCTCAACCTGATGCCATTGAAGCCCGCCCACAAGGCCGCCTTCATCGAAAGCGGTCACTGGACAGTGCTGGCTCGCAAGGAAGCCGCGCGTTATGGCACCGCGGTGACCGTCGCCAGCAGCGAAGGCAGCAACTTCAATCACATCCCTGACTATGATGTCTCCACGCTGGACGCCGACACGTCCTATGTCCACATCACCAGCAACAACACCTTGTTTGGTTCGCGCTGGAACGAGTTCCCCGACACTGGTGATATTCCGCTGGTGGCTGACATGACTTCCGAGCTGATGTCACGCGTGATCGACTACAACAAATTCGGCCTCGTGTTTGCCGGTCTGCAGAAGAACCTCGGCCCGTCAGGAATGGCGGCTGTGCTGATCCGCAAGGATCTGATCGGTCACGCCATGCCGCAGACGCCCAATCTGCTGAACTACGACACCTACGCCAAGAACCACTCCATGCCCAACACTATCAACACGTTTGCGGTGTACATGATGAATCTGGTGCTGCATTGGTTGAAGGACCAGGGCGGCGTGCCGGCGATGGAAAAAATCAACGCGCAGAAAGCGAAGATCATTTATGACGCCATCGACAGCACGGATTTCTACCGTGGCGCAGCGCAGAAAGCGCACCGCTCACAGATGAACATCACCTTCACTCTGGCTGACAGCGCTCTGGACAAGAAATTCCTCGACGAAGCGCAGGCGCTGGGGTTGTACGCACTCAAGGGACACCGAGTCGTCGGGGGCATGCGTGCCTCGATCTACAACGCGATGCCGGTGGAAGGTTGCCAGACACTGGCGGACTTCATGAAAGACTTCGAGAAGCGTAAAGGCTGATCCGTAAACCTTGTGGGAGCGGGCCCTGCCCGCGATTGATTGCGTGTTATGCGGCATCGCGGGCAGGCCCGCTCCCACAGGTTTTGGAGTTGCCTTTCGAATACAATGGCGCCCATGAGCGCTTCCCGTAAAATCATCCACGCCGATTGTGACTGCTTTTACGCAGCCATCGAAGCCCGCGACAATCCCGCACTGGTCGGCCTGCCCGTGGCCGTTGGCGGCAGCCCGCTACAGCGCGGCGTCGTCGCGACCTGCAACTACGAAGCGCGCAAGTTCGGTATTCATTCTGCCATGCCGATGGCAACCGCCCTGCGGCAATGCCCGCAACTGATCGTGATCTTTCCGCGCATGGAGAAGTATCGCGAGGCCTCCACTGCCGTGCACGCCATCTTTCAGGATTACACCGCGCTGATTGAACCGCTCTCCCTTGACGAGGCCTATCTGGACGTCACCCATGCCACAGCCTGTCAGGGCAGCGCCACCCTGATTGCACAGGAGATTCGTCGCAGGGTTCGCGAGGAGGTCGGCATCACGCTGTCGGCGGGCATTGCGCCCAACAAATTCATTGCCAAGGTAGCAAGCGACTGGAACAAGCCGGACGGCCAGTTTGTCGTCAAGCCGGAAGAGGTGGACGCCTTTGTCAGAGCGCTGCCCGTGAAGAAACTCTTTGGCGTCGGAAAAGTCACGGCCGGGCGTCTGCACGCACTGGGCATCCAGACCTGTGCCGACTTGCGCGAACTGAGTGAAGTCGATCTCGTCGCCCAGTTTGGCAGCTTTGGCACCGGCCTCTACAGGCTGTGCCGGGGCATCGACGAGCGCGAGGTGGCGACGGATCGAACGCGCAAATCCCTGAGCGTCGAGAACACTTATGTCACCGATCTTCCATCGCTGGACGCCTGTCTGGAGCGTCTGCCGGAACTGCATGAGCAACTGCTGCAGCGGTTGCGCCGGGTCGAGGACGAGTACCGTATCAGCAAGAAATACATGAAGATCAAGTTTGAGGACTTCGTCACCACCACGGTGGAAGCCATTTCCTGTGAAACCGACCTGCAAGGCTACATCGCCCTGTGCACCGAGGGCCATGCCCGCGGCAATCGCCCGGTGCGTCTGCTCGGTCTGGGCGTCAAACTGGAGCCCATCGGGTCC
>CAIRBI010000200.1 GCA_903876785.1 uncultured Gammaproteobacteria bacterium | reverse complement strand
GTGGTCAAGCTTCATCGCGGGCGGGCCCGCTCCCACAGTGTCATCAGGCTTGCTGCGCGTGCATTCTGATATTGATCATCCGCAGCGTGGCCTTCACGGCCGCGAGCACCTGATTGGAATCCACGCCCCGCGTTTTCAGCTCCTTGCCCTCATTACTCCAAGTGATGATGCACTCGGTCAGCGCGCTGGTATTGCCGCCGCGCGGAATGTGCACCTCGTAATCGATCAGAGCGGGCATCAGGAAGTTTCGTGTTTCCAGAATTCTGCCAATGGCATCGATGAAGGCGGCGAAACCGCCATTGCCCGAACCTGAACTGCTATATTCCTTCCCCTCGATATTCACGCGAATACTCGCCGTGCTCTCCACATCCAGGCCGCTGTTGATGTAGCAATTCAACAGGCGTGTGTAATTGTAATCGCGGCTCTCCAGCACATCGGCAATGATGAAGGGCAGGTCATCGACCGTAATGATTTCCTTGGAGTCGCCGAGCTTGACGATGCGTTTGAGCACCTTGGCCTGATCCTCTGCTGACAGAGTCAGCCCCAGCTCCTCCAGGTTGTTGGCCAGCGAGGCCTTGCCACTCATTTTGCCCAGCGCGTAAATGCGCTTGCGGGCAAAGCGCTCCGGACGCAGGGCGGTGATATAGAGTCCACCCTTGATATCGCCATCCGCATGAATGCCTGCCGTCTGCGTAAACACATCAGCACCGACGATCGGCGCGTTGGCAGCGACCCATTTGCCGGAGAAATTCTCCACCATGCGGCTGAGCAGGCCGATGCGCGTCTCATCGATGGACAGCGACATTCCCATCTTGTCCTTGAGCACCACTGCCACTTCGGCCAGCGACGCATTGCCGGCACGCTCGCCCAGACAGTTGACGGTGCAGTGAATCGTGTTGATGCCAGCCTTGACTGCCGCCATGACATTCGCTGTGGCCAGGCCATAGTCGTTATGAGGATGAAAATCGAATTCCAGTTCAGGGAAGCGAGTAATCATGTCTGTCATCGCAGCGTACACTTCGTCCGGCGTCATGACACCAAGGGTATCAGGCAACATGAAATTCGCGATACCGATACTCTGAATCCCCTCGAGTAACCCGAAGACATAAGCGCGGCTATCCTGATAGCCGTTGGACCAGTCTTCCAGATAGACGTTGACCAGCAGCCCCTGCTCCTGCGCATAGGCGACCGTCTGACAAATGTCCTGAATGTGTTGATCCAGCGTGCGCCCCAGTTGTTCTCGGCAATGTTTCTCACTGCCCTTGGTCAGCAGATTGATCACCCGTCCGCCGGTCTCTACCACCCAATCCACACTCTTCTTGTGGTCGACAAAGCCGAGCACCTCAACTTTGTCAAGAAAGCCCTCTTTGGCAGCCCAGGCATTGATATCGATGACAGCTTTTTTCTCGCCGTCTGAAACCCGGGCTGAGGCGACTTCCACGCGGTCCACCTTCAGCGACTGCAGCAGCGCGCGCGCAATATTCACCTTTTCCTTGGCAGCAAAGGAGACTCCCTGAGTCTGTTCGCCATCGCGCAGAGTCGTATCCAGCAATTTGATGTGGCGGGCAGTGGTTCTCGTGTTCATAAGACTGTGTTCATCCGGCTGCCATGCAGCGTTAAGGGGAACCGATTCTAACAAATTACACCGTCATTCATAACCCCGCCTGTCCTCGCGCAGAAACAGCCTGCTCTTGACCGCTCAAGGAATTCCCCAGTCCGCCGATGACCTTGGGCATGAGAATATTCACTGACACCTGTTTCACACTCACGACCCGATCATTCCTGCTCCTGTGGGCGCTGACCGGCGATGCCGCGTTGGGCGCAGACGCGATTGTCGAGGCAAGCCCCGGATCAAAAGTCGACCCGAAGGCACAGGCAGCTGCCGCGACCGACCCCACGCGCATGTGGCTGCCCGAGAGCGCGGCACACCTTCATCCATTTCTGGAGCTGGCGGTCGCCGAAGCCTTGCGGGACCCGACCTGCACAGAGGTGTTGTACGCCCGTCTCAACGAATATCGCACCATCTACGAGGAACCCACGTTTACGATCCTCTGCAAGAAAGACTACAAGTCAACCTTCAACAAGGTCTATCACATCACCGAACTCGATCCGGAATACAACAACCGGATCGCTCAGAGCGAAGCCGCTTCACAGCTCACGCAAGGTTTGACAGCCGAAATTGAGTCCCTGCGACAACAACTCGTCACGCCCGTGCAACCCCAGGAACCTGCCGCCACAGTCGAACTCGTGGCTCCCAAGGACGAAGACCCGAATGATCTGTCGCTCGATCTGGGCATTGATAGCGAGCCAGACGCTCAGTAAAAGCCAGACTAGGCCTTCCGTTAGTGATTTCCCGCAAGAAAGCTTCTGAAATACGACAAAATCAGCCTCTTGCAGGAGGCCTGACGTTTCTCGCAATTCATTCCCCCTTGAGATCAATGCTATACTTCATGCACTTTTTAAGAGCTGTTCACGAGGGGTGGATGTAATGACGATAAGGGTTTGCGTGCCGAAAGAGGTACGTGTGGGAGAACAACGAGTCGCCATGGTGCCGGATGTCGTCAAACGCCTCACAGCACTGGGAATCAGCGTCAGCATTCAGAGCGGCGCAGGCGAAGCAGCGGGGCACGGCGACAGCGACTACACCGAGGCGAATATCGTCAGTGATGAGACCGCTCTGTACAATGCCGCCGACATACTGCTGACCGTCAACCCTCTGTCGAACGAGCAGATCGAGCAACTGAAGCCGGGAACGATCCTCATTGGCTACCTCAATCCCTACTCGGACACCGATCGCTTCAAGCGCTTGCAGGAAAAGAACATCTCTGCATTCTCGATGGAAATGATTCCGCGCATCTCCAGAGCGCAGGCGATGGACTCACTCTCATCACAGGCCTCTATTGCCGGATATAAAGCAGTGCTCATCGCCAGCACACTGCTCGGCAAATTCTTCCCCATGCTGACCACGGCAGCCGGTACGGTTCGTCCCTCCAGGGTGTTGATCATTGGTGCCGGCGTTGCGGGATTGCAGGCCATTGCGACAGCACGTCGCCTCGGCGCCATCGTCGAAGGCTATGACGTGCGGGCAGCGGTGAAGGATCAGGTCGAATCACTCGGCGCCAAGTTCGTCGACATCGACATCAAGGCGGAAGGCACGGGTGGCTATGCCCGTGAACTCACTGTAGAAGAGAAAGCTCAGCAGCAGGCTATTCTGGCGAATCATGTGGCGGCAGCCGATGTCGTGATCACCACAGCGGCAATTCCCGGACGCCCTTCTCCGAAGATCATCACCCGCGAGATGGTAGAGCGCATGAAAGGCGGCTCCGTCATCGTCGACCTGGCAGCTGAAGGTGGCGGCAACTGCGAACTGACACAGCCCGACCAGACCATTGTGCACAACCGCGTGAAAATCTACGGCCCTCTGAACGTACCGAGCACCGTCAGCGGCCACGCAAGCGAGCTGTATTCGAAAAACCTGCTGAATCTGCTGACCTTGCTGGTCAAAGACGGCAAGATCACGATTGATCTGGAAGACCAGATCCTCAGGGACAGTCTCGTTACCCATGGTGGCGAGATTGTCAGCGCGACAGTCAGGAATAAAGTGGAAGGAGGTGCAAAATGATCGAAGGATTAGCAGCGCTATACATATTCATGCTCGCCGGATTCACTGGCTTCGAGATCATCAGCAAGGTGCCGGTTATTCTGCATACGCCGCTGATGTCAGGCTCCAACTTCGTCCACGGCATCGTGCTGGTGGGCGCGATGATTGCTCTCGGAATAGCCGAGAATCCAACTCAACAGGCTATTGGCTTCATCGCGGTCCTGCTTGCAGCGGGCAACGCAGTCGGGGGCTATGTAGTGACCGAACGCATGCTGGAGATGTTCAAAGCCAGCGACAAGAAAGGCGCAGCTGGAGAGAAGAAATAAATGGGAATCCTTATTCAAGCAACCTATTTCCTGGCAGCGGCGCTGTTCATTCTGGGCCTCAAGCAAATGAGCTCCCCCGTGACCGCGCGCCGCGGCATTCACTGGGCTGGCGTCGGCATGGTGCTGGCTACTCTGGTGACGTTCCTGGCGCCGGAACTGTCTGAGAATCCACAGGCCGTCACCAACTACATCCTGATCATCATCGCCATTGCCATCGGCGGCGGCTATGCGTGGGTTACCGGCAAGAGGGTAGCCATGACCGACATGCCGCAAATGATTGCCATGTACAACGGCATGGGCGGTGGCGCTGCAGCCACGATTGCAGCCGTGGAATTGCTGAAAGCACAAGGCGAAGTTGCCGCTGGGGCGGAGCCTGCCGGCCTGCTCGGCGCACTCGGCCTGGAAAGCCCGGCTCTGGTGCCAACCAGCATCGCCGAGGCCATGGGCACCGATATCACCATTCTGGCCATCCTGGGCGCCATTATCGGCACCATCGCGTTCAGTGGCAGTATCATCGCCTGGGCGAAGCTGGATGGACGACTGAATACCAGCAAACTGCTGCCAAGGCAGCAACTCATCAATCTGGTGCTGGCGCTGGTGATGGTCGGCTTCGGAGTCGCGGTGTTCTTCACCGGCGACCTGATGCCTATCGTCGTATTCTTCGCGCTGGCTCTGATCCTCGGGGTGTTCATCACTGTGCCTGT
>CAIRBI010000199.1 GCA_903876785.1 uncultured Gammaproteobacteria bacterium | reverse complement strand
TCGGCATACCTGGCTTCAGCTTCGGAATTGCCCGCAATGGCACATTGACCGATGGCACTTATACTTTCCGCGTCGGTGTTGTTATTGATGACGACAATTCCGGGCGGCGTATAGAAGCCGTGATTCAAACCGTGAACATCGAGTCCTCGAATGGCGGCACCACACTGACCGGCAATATTCCCTCAGGTCAGAATCTGCAATTGATCGGTCGCGATGATTCCGGCAGCCTGACGCTGCTCGTCAGCGTCGCCAACCCCTCCACCGGAGGTCCGATCAGCATCAACGGCGCCAATGTCAGCTTCAACTCCACCAACTTGATCAGCCGCATCAAAAGCAGTGTGCCTTCATTCGAAACTATCCTGAACGAATTCGCTGGCAGCGCACATTACACCTATCGAATAGTCACCCAGCAGACAGCGGGGCCGGAAACGCCGCGCTTCGGCACTACGCAAAGCAGCAGCTTCACCGGGCTGCCCCGCATCCAGACAACTTGCACGCTGGCACCAGGCTCCCAGGCTGATCAGGTTTTCCAACTGAACAACAAGCAACTGGCGCGCAATTTCACGCTGGCCTATGCCGTGCAGGGACAATTCAGTGTCTTAGGCGCAACCGGCAGCGCCGCGGCAGCACCTGCTGCATTTACTGAAACCTGCACTGCAAGCACAGGCGGAACCGGAAGCTCTGGCGGAACCGGAAGCACGGGCGGAACTGGAAGCACGGGCGGAACCGGAAGCACTGGCGGAACCGGAAGCACTGGCGGAACCGGAGGCACGGGAGGAACCGGAGGCACTGGTGGGACTGCCTCGGCGGCACAGACTGAACTTTCGACATCGCTGAACGCCATCAGCCTGCCAGCTACCGGGTCCGTGCCAAGCACCACCGTGACCGCCATCAACGATGCATTTACCAAAGCCCTGAACGTCAGTGAACTGAGTGTGCAGCAGATCGCTTCAGGAGCACTGTCAACCTCAGCGGCCATGGCCGCGCTGGAAACGCTCAACCGCACGCTGGCCGTTGCGAGCAGCGCCCTGGAACGCGGCGCCAGTGTGAGCCAGTCCAGCATCACAGCGTCCATCGAAAGCGTGGCAGACATCATTGCAGCCCTGCAAGCCAAGGGCGGATTGACCAGCACTGACACCGGGCAGATCGCCAGCATCGTCGCCAGCACGCTGGGAACCAGCGACAACCTCATCACAGGAAGTTCGACCGCGGCTCAAATCACTGCCGTGGTCAACGCTTCTGCGGAAGTGCTGGCCAGAGCGATCAGCGCCGGCGCGCCACTGAACAGCGCAATTGCCGATGCCGCCAACGCGCTGACTTCAAGAGTGATGGAAACTTCTCTGCCTGCCTTGGCAGCACGACTCGGCATCACCTTGAATGCCGCCAACGCCACGCAAGTGCGAACGCAACTGGCAGCGAACTCGGTCCTTCTGGATAGCGCCCTGCGCAATGCCTTGCCAATACCCGTTGTCGCCACGGTGGACCAAAACGCTATCATCGCCACTTTGACTGGCCGCGGAGTCAGTGCCCAGGACGCCCAGCGCATCGCTACCAGCCTGAGCGGATCTTTCAGCAACCCGACAGGGGCGGGAATTGAAGGGCAGAACTCTGGCACAGCCATCACTGCCATATCCTCCGCGTTTGGTGCCAACAGCGTCACGATTGATGCGGCAACTGGTCGCGTCACCGTTCCCGGAACCTCTGGCACCCTCTCGTTACAAGTCACAGGCATGCGCCTGGTTCCCGCCAGCTTCCCTTCAGGAGTCAGCAAGTTGCCTGACGGCCGCATGGTCGCCATCCAAAATGGCGTCGCTGTGGAACTAGCCCCCACGCCTCGCGACGTCACTGGCTTTGCCGCCGCTGTCGAAGGAGCCGGGTTTGACACCAGCTTCCGCAGCAATGGCACTGTGGGCATCGCGCTGGGAGGTGGGCAGCACTTTTCTGGTGCATTTGCCTTTGACAATATTGGCCGTGCGTCAGGAGAGTGCGGCGCGCTGAGCATTGGCAGCCCTTCAGGTTCTGTGAACTCCGCGGATTACGCTTTCAAGATCAACTGCGCCAGTGGTGTGGTGCAACGCGTTGTGCCATTCGTCGGCAATGGCACATTTTATGCTGCCGTAAGCGGAGAAGGCCTGAAGGTCGACACCAATCGAGACACCGGCATCGTCAGTATTCCAGGAGTAGGCAACTTCAAACCCTCATTTTTCGTTCAGCCACTGACGACATCAGATCAGACCTTCCTGAACCAGAATCAGATCAGTAATGGACTCTCGTTCAGAGCAGGTGATTTCAACGCCGATGGGCGAGTTGATTACGAAATGATCGATGCGAGCGGAAAACAGATTCTATATGGCACCCCGTAATGAAATGCTTGAGGGAAAAAAGGGTGCAATTAGCTTTGTCCTGTAGGCAAACAGAGGGCTCAAGTGCCATACTCTCGGGGGCGAACGCATTGGTCCGAGCGCTCCGAGTACATTCGTGAGCCCTGTCACACTCTCTACAAATTTGAATTGCGTTACTAACTCCTTATCTTAAGCTACAGCCCAACGGAAATTGAGGGAATATAAATGATGAAGCAAAGTCGCAGCTATAGAAAAATTGGCCAGATTGCGATGGCGGGTTTGCTGGCCTGTTCGGCGGTCTATGCAAACGCGGGCGACTTGTCACTGGAAGATAATATGCTGACCATTACAGGCTCTGGAGCGAGTGCAGACTTTGCGGCATCGCCTTCCATCGAATCTAATGGCATCGTAGACAACATTGACGATGTGCCCGTTGCCGAAAATCTCGGTATG
>CAIRBI010000198.1 GCA_903876785.1 uncultured Gammaproteobacteria bacterium | reverse complement strand
GGTGCCCTTGAGGGCCTCGGCAACATTGGAAACCGCTGTCATCTGCGGCACGCCGACACCAGTGACGATGCGGGTGGTGCAGATGGAACCGGGACCGATACCGACCTTCACGGCATCAGCGCCGGCTGCAGCGAGATCTATCGCAGCAGCAGCCGTGGCGATGTTGCCACCGATCACGGGGATATGCGGATAATCTTTCTTGATACGGCGCACCTGATCGATCACGCCCTGCGAATGGCCGTGGGCAGTATCGACGATGATCACGTCAACACCCGCCTCGACGATGGCAGCGACGCGGGCCGCAGTGTCGGCACTGGTGCCGACGGCAGCGGCGACGCGCAGGCGTCCGAACTGATCTTTGCAGGCGTTTGGATAGTCTTCCGACTTGCGGATGTCCTTGAGGGTAATCAGACCACGCAATTCGTATTTGTCGTTGACCACCAGAATCTTCTCGATTCGGTGTGTGTGCAGCAACTCTTTCACTTCCTGATTGCTGGCGTTTTCCTTGACGGTGACCAGCCGACTCTTCGGGGTCATGATCGTGGACACGGCGGCTTCATAGTTGGTCTCGAAGCGCACGTCGCGACTGGTGACGATGCCCACCAGATTGCTGCCTTCCACCACTGGCATACCGGAGATGTCATTCTCCCGCATGAGGGCGATCAGGTCGCGGATAGTGGCTGTGGGCGCGATGGTGATGGGGTCTTTGACCACGCCACTTTCATACTTTTTGACAATCCGGACTTCGCGGGCCTGCTGCTCGATGCTCATGCTCTTGTGAATGACCCCAAGACCGCCTTCCTGTGCCATGGCAATCGCGAGACGAGACTCGGTGACCGTGTCCATCGCGGCAGAAATCATTGGGATATTCAAGGAGATAGACGTGGTCAGCTGGGTCTTCAGGCTGACCATTTTGGGAAGCACGGTCGAGTGTGCAGGAACAAGCAGAACGTCATCGAATGTCAAAGCTTCTTCAGCAATGCGTAACATAAGATTTCCACGTATCAACAAAAACGCGAGTATACAGACCTCACTTCCGGCTGTACACCTGCAGTTGCAGCGAGTGGAAAAGGGCAAAACGCCCTGCGGAGCCGACCGGAACGAACCCTGCAGCGGCAAACTCCGCATGCATTTGAGCGGCCGACACCGGGTATTGCTTGATAGGTTTACCGGTCAACAGCAGGCGCACACGACGGCGCAGCGAAGTGACCGAGAGCGGAGAAATGCGCGACATGAGGACATACTTGCCACTGACCCGACACACTTCGCGGATCAGACGTGTGCGCAATTCCGGACTCTCGAAGTGGTGCAACAGCCGGAAGCACAACGTCGCATCAAAGGCCTTGTCGGCATAGGGCAGCGCGAAAATGTCGTGACTGGCCAGCGTCGCCTGCAGTCCCTGTTCTGCCAGCAAGCGGGCAGCCAGTGCCAGCGCGGCCGCGCCCAGATCAATACCCGTGACCTGAAAACCCTGCTGCGCCATCCAGATCGTGGCTCGACCAACACCACACGGCGCATCCAGCACAGTACGGATACCCTTTGTCAGCGCCATCGCATCGGCGATCATCTGCATTTCCTGCCCGTGCTTGTTCTGATTGCGCTTGCTGTACGAATCTGCCGATTCCATATCTGATTTCACACGCGCATAGCTGATCTGGTCACTCATTGTTTTCTCGCTCACTGTTTCTTTTTATTGGGGACGGCTCCTGCAACAGGAGATTACGATGGGTAAAGCGCTCGCCGAGTCGATACAGCAGACCAGGCATGCGCAGTCGATATGCTTCGAGGAAGGCCGCGAGTGCGACGTCGGGTATCCAGTGTGCGCGCTTGAGAAATTGCGAAAGATCGGCTTCCGCCGCTGTGCAGGCACACGCGCGCCGCGCTCTTTCGAAGTCAATCAGACGAATTCGACCGTTCGACGGGTCAATGAAAATATGGGAAGGATACAGGGCACCATGTTGCCAGTCAGACAGGTGCAGGCGCAAAAGTTGCTGGCCAGCGTTGCGCAGCGCGGGCAGCAGCGCGGTCCAGTCGACGGCGGCGTCTTGAAAGTCAGACAACGCCGGCAGCGCTATTTCACGGGTCACAACAATGCCGCGCCGTGTCGCACCATTTTTGCGAAAACCATAGCTGATCAGCTCTGCGGTCGGCAGGTGGAAGGAGTCGGCCTGCTGAAACGCTTCGACCTCGTATTGATAGGTCAGCGCTCCGGTTGGATGGCGCCAGGAATAACGCAGCTGGTTTTCCTGGCGTTTGAGGAAAAAACGGTGCTCGTGCCCCTGCGTGTCTGGCACGCTGACAACGGAAACAGCACTCCAGCCATTGCGGCGCACGTTCATCGGTTCGACGAAGTCGCGGGGCGAGCGCCAGTAATCTTCAAACTCACTATAACCCGCTGCAGCAAGCACACCGGCAGCAGGGCTGCGGTCGGCCCCCATCGTCTGCGCAACTCCGGCTGGCAGCATGAGAATCATTTTGCAAAGAGTCTCACTGATAGAACCTCGATAATTCCCGGGTGAACAGCCCCAGAGAATCCCGGTAAGGAGCCTGCGTGGCGGCAAGATCGATTGGATCATCGTCCAACGTCGTGGCCGCGTCATCGTAGAACGCGCCCTTCTTGCTGAAGACCATTTTTACATCCGGCGTAATCAGCGTGTTGCCGTGCCAGTCACTGGCCACCGTGTAGTCGCGACGGTAGTCGGCGGCGAGCAAGTCGTGCCCATAACTGTAGGTTGCGGGATCGAGGTCCATGCCCAGTGCGGCAAGCACAGTCGCAGGAACATCGTGATGACTGGTCATGATGTCGAATTGCGCCGGTTGGTGCCCTGGAACGTAAAGCAGGAAAGGGACACGTATCTGCTCCTGACTGAAAGTCGAGTTATGCCCCCAGCGCCCGTTCTCCATGAATTCTTCACCATGATCGCCCGTGACAATGACGATCGTGTTGTCGAGCTTGCCCTGCTCCTCCAGCGCGGCGAACACACGCCCCAGCTGACTGTCGAGGTGATGATTGGCATTGATGTAGCGCGCGCGAATACGCTCGATCTCTTTCTCGATGTCGAGCGTCAGATAGTTGAAGTCTTCGATATAGTCAGGAGCGATGACTGATTCTTCGGGGAAATAGTAATTGGCGTGCGCGGACTCGAAAAACATGAAACCGAAGAAGGGATCTTCAGCCTTCTCGATATATCCCAGCAGG
>CAIRBI010000197.1 GCA_903876785.1 uncultured Gammaproteobacteria bacterium | reverse complement strand
TATCTGCTCGAGTGGGTGCCGGCACGACTGCTCGGGCTGACCTTCTCTCTGGCGGGTGATTTTGTGGCGGCGTTTGCCCGACTGCGTGCGGTGCTGCTGGATCTTGATCGCAGCGCGGTCAGTGTGGTGTATGCCTGCGCCTTGGCGGCGCTGGGGACAGCGCCGCGAACGCTCCTGGTGCGGGAAGACGCGGGTGCCGTCGGCGAGGCAACGACCGTCTTGATCGACGCCGAAAATACGCCTGATGACACAGCTTTTGGCCCGCATGCCAGCCAGCAGATCGAAGCATTGCTGGCGCTGCTCAACCGCAGTCAGGTGATCTGGGTCAGTGCGCTGGCACTGCTCGCTCTGTACGGAATCGATAGCTGAGGAGTTTTGTAGTTTAACTACATAAGGTCAATTTGCGACATTGAAAACCGGCTTTGAAGTCAGGTAAAATCCGGTCACAATGTAAATTATTTACAAAAGCGGTATTGCCCATGGCGGCCGTTTTGAATACCCAAAGCCCTGTAGGGCAAAGAATAAAACGAGAGTCTTAGCATATGAGCCACCATAAAGAAGATACCAATCCCGTCGAAACCAAAGAATGGCTAGATGCCCTGGGTTCAGTCATCGACGAGGAGGGAGCTGAACGCGCCCATTTCCTGCTGGGCCGTTTGTCAGAGGAAGCTACACGCACTCAGTCACTGCCGTACACAACAGTCACAACGCCCTATCGCAATACCATTCCGACCCGCGAAGAAGAGAAGATGCCTGGCGACATGTTCATGGAACGCCAGATCCGCGGCATTATCCGCTGGAATGCACTGGCCATGGTGATGCGTGCCGGCAAGAAGCCTGGCGCAGATCTTGGTGGTCACATCTCCACATTCTCATCTGCCGCCACATTGTATGACGTCGGTTTCAACTACTTCTTCCGTGGCGCCAGCGACGGGCATGGTGGCGACCTGATTTACTTCCAGGGCCACTCGTCACCTGGCATCTACTCACGCTCCTTCGTCGAAGGACGCCTGAGCGCCGAGCAGCTCGACAATTTCCGTCAGGAGGTGAATGGCAATGGCCTGTCCTCCTATCCGCACCCCTGGCTGATGCCGGACTACTGGCAGTTCCCTACCGTGTCCATGGGGCTTGGCCCGATTGCGGCGATCTATCAGGCGCACGTCATGAAGTACCTGACCAGCCGTGGCCTGATGGACAACAGCGACCGCAAGGTGTGGGCTTTCCTGGGTGACGGAGAGACTGACGAGCCGGAGTCACTGGGTGCCATCGGCAAAGCCGGGCGCGAGAAGCTCGACAACCTGATCTTCGTCATCAACTGCAACCTGCAGCGACTGGATGGTCCGGTGCGTGGCAATGGCAAGATCATCAACGAACTGGAAGGTATCTTCCGTGGTGCTGGCTGGAACGTCATCAAGGTTGTGTGGGGGCGTCACTGGGACGCACTGCTTGCCGCCGATAAAGACGGCCTGCTGCAGCAGCGCATGGACGAAGTGGTAGACGGCGAATATATCAACTACTGGGGCCGTGGTGGCGCCTATACCCGTCAGCATTTCTTCGGCAAGAGTCCGGAGTTGCTGAAGATGGTTGAGCATCTGACCGATGACGACATCATGAACCTGAACCGTGGTGGCCATGACCCGTTCAAGGTCTACGCGGCCTATGCGCAGGCAGTGAAAGCCAACGGCAAGCCCACTGTGATCCTGGCGAAGACAGTCAAGGGCTACGCCTTCGGAGCTTCGGCAGAGGCGCAGAATGTGACCCACTCAGTCAAGAAACTCGATATCGAAGGCCTCAAGGGCTTCCGTGATCGTTTCAATATTCCAATCCCGGATGATCAGATTGAGTCGGTGCCTTACTACCGTCCGGCCGAAGACAGTCTCGAAATGCGCTACATGCGCAAGCGTCGCGAAGTGCTCGGCGGCTCCGTGCCCAAGCGTCGTGTCGAAGCGCAGACGCTGCAGATTCCTGATCTGAGCACCTTCGCCCCGCAAATGCAGGGCACCAAGGATCGCGAAATTTCTACGACAATGGCATTCGTGCGCATCATTTCGTCGCTGTGCAAGGACAAGGAAATTGGTCAGCGTATTGTGCCGATCGTTCCCGATGAGGCGCGTACTTTTGGTATGGAGGGCATGTTCCGTCAGGTGGGCATCTATTCCTCTGTGGGTCAGCTCTATGAGCCGATGGACTCCAATCAGGTGATGTACTACCGCGAAGACACCAAGGGACAAATGCTGGAAGAGGGTATCAGTGAGGCCGGAGCATTCTCGGCCTGGCTGGCAGCTGCGACCTCCTACAGCGTCAATGATTATCCCTTGGTCCCTTTCTACATTTACTACTCGATGTTCGGGTTCCAGCGCATCGGCGATCTGGCCTGGGCGGCAGGTGATTCGCAGGCGCGGGGCTTCCTGATCGGCGCCACCGCTGGCAGAACTACTCTCAACGGCGAAGGTCTGCAGCATCAGGATGGCCACAGTCATCTGCTGGCATCGACCATTCCCAATTGCGTGACTTATGACCCGACTTACTCTTATGAGCTGGCGGTGATCATCCAGGACGGTCTGCGCAGGATGTATCAGGAAAAGGAATCCGTTTATTACTACATCACCACGATGAACGAGAACTACACCCACCCGGACATGCCGGCAGGTGCGGAAGCGGGCATCATCAAAGGCATGTACCTGCTGGAAGATGGCGGCGCCAAAGAGTATAAGGTGCAGGGCAAAGCGATGACCGACCAGCGCGTCCGCTTGCTTGGCAGCGGGACAATTTTGCGCGAAGTCAGAGCGGCGGCCCAGATTCTGCGTGACGACTACAAGGTCTCTGTTGACGTATGGAGCGTGACCAGCTTCAACGAATTGCGCAGGGATGGCCTGGCCACCTCGCGCTGGAACATGATGCACCCCACCAAGAAAGAGAAAGTGAGCTATGTCACCAAGAGCCTGTCCGGAGCAAGCGGTCCGGTGATCGCGTCCACAGATTACATGAAGGTGCATGCCGACCAGATTCGCGAGTTTGTACCGGACACTTATCGCGTACTGGGCACTGATGGCTTTGGCCGCAGCGATACCCGCGAAAATCTGCGCCACTTCTTCGAGGTGAATCGTCACTTCGTGGTGCTGGCAGCGCTGACAGAACTGAAGGCACGCGGAATCGTGACTGCTGAAACGATCGCCAAGGCCATGAAGGCAATGGGTATCAGTCAGGACAAAGTTGATCCGTTGACCGTATAAACGAGACAAAATTCAGGAGCATTGATCAGTGGCAGTTGAAAGCATAAAAGTACCGAATCTCGGTGATTCGAAGGATATCGAAGTCATCGAAATACTGGTGAAGCCAGGCCAGACCATCAAGGAAAACGATTCCATCATGGTGCTGGAGAGCGACAAGGCAGCGATGGAGATCCCGTCACCGAAGAGCGGGGTCGTCAAGAGTGTGAGCATCAAACTGGGTGATCAGCTCTCCGAAGGCGATGAGATTCTGATGCTCGAAGTGGAAGGTGGGACAGCGGCAGCGCCAGCGTCAACTCCAGTCGCAGCTCCTGCACCTGCCGCCGCGGCTCCTGCTCAGGCTCCTGCGCCTGCACCTGCAGCACCGCAGACAAGCGCCCCTGTGGCGGGCGGTGTGGAGACAATTTCCGTCCCCGATCTGGGCGGCGACAGCGATGTCGAAGTGATTGAGATTCATGTCAAGGTGGGTGACACCGTCAAGGCCGAAGACTCGCTGATAACGCTGGAGTCCGACAAGGCCGCGATGGAAATTCCGACGCCGAAAGGTGGTGTGGTCAAGTCATTGAAGATCAAGGTTGGCGACAAAGTCTCTAAAGGTTCTGCGATTCTGGAACTGGAAGTTGCCGGCGGTGTTGGCGGAGGCAGTGCAGCCGCGGCACCGGCTCCTGTTGCAGCACCTGCTCCATCCGTGCAGGCCGCCCCAGCGGCAGCGCCTGCCGCGCAGAAGGCTGTTGTGCCTCCGGCGCCGGTCGCGCCCGTTGCCATACCTTCCGCGGCCCCGGTGGCTGGCGAGAAGGCCGACGTGTACGCGGGTCCCGCTGTGCGCAAACTGGCGCGTGAGCTGGGTGTCGAGTTGGCTCTGGTCACTGGCACCGGTGCCAAGGGGCGTATTCAGAAGGAAGACCTCCAAAGCTTCGTGAAGACCCGTCTGCAGGCCCCTGTCGCTGCGGTTGGTGTCGCCGCTGCCGCTGTGTCTGCGGTGCCGGATATCGATTTCAGCCAGTTCGGGCCGATTGCACAGGTACCGATGAGCAAGTTGCACAAGGTGACTGCTGTAAACATGCAGCGTAACTGGTCAACTGTGCCGCAGGTGGCTCAATTCAACGAGGCCGACATCACCGAGCTGGAGATTTTCCGTAATGACCTGAAGGCTGAAGCTGACAAAAAGGGCGTCAAGCTGACTTTCCTGCCGTTCCTGCTGAAGGCCTGTGCCAAGGCGCTGCAGGAGTACAAGCAGTTCAACGTTTCTCTGCACTCCTCGGGCGAGTACCTGATTCAGAAGCAATACATCAACATCGGTGTCGCTGTCGCAACGGAAGCCGGGCTGGTCGTGCCGGTGATTCGCAATGTAGACAAGAAGTCGCTCTGGGAACTGGCGGCGGAACTGGCAGTGATGAGCGACAAGGCCAAGCAGCGCCGTCTGACCAAGGACGACATGCAGGGTGCCTGTTTCACGATTTCCAGTCTCGGCGCACTTGGCGGCACTGGTTTCATCCCTATCGTGAACGCTCCGGAAGTCGCGATCCTTGGTGTCTCCAAGACCCAGGTCAAGCCGGTGTATATTAACGGACAACTGGTGCCGAGGCAGATGCTGCCGATTACGCTGTCTTACGATCACCGTGCCGTGAACGGAGTGGATGGCGGCCTGTTTGCCACCTACCTCGCAAAAGTGCTGGGTGATATCAGGCTGTTGCTGTTGTAGAGCTGTTTAGTCAGGATTGTTATCGCGGGCGGGGCCCGCTCCCACACCAACCCTGTGGGAGCGGGCCGCGCCCGCGACAGATTACCCGGGAAAGAACACGCTCCCCCCCTCGTAAGTCACCTGCCTGATGTCGCAGCCATAAGCGCGTGACAGATTTTCCGGCGTCAGTATGACGTGAGTGGCCCCCAGCAGAAATTCGCCATCTCCGGTCAGCAATAGAATCTGGTCACAGAAACGCGCAGCGAGATTGATGTCGTGGGTCGCCATGCACAGGCCGAGCCCCTCCGTGACTACGCGCTGGCGGATAACGTCCAGCGACCTGATCTGGAAGGCGATGTCCAGGTGATTGCCAGGCTCGTCCAGCAAATAGAGCTGTGGACGTTGCGCCAGCAGAGTAGCGATGGCGACGCGCTGCCGTTCACCACCAGACAGCGTCGTGATGTCGCGCTCCACCAGGCCGTCGAGTTGCATCGCAGTCAGTGCGGCGTGAGCCTGAGCGACATCCTCAGCGTTTTCCCAGCGCCAGCGTGCCAGATGGGGGTGACGGCCGAGCAGGGCAGTCTCCATCACCGTCGCTGGCATATCGTCGTTGCCGCTCTGAAACAGGATGCCCAGGCGAGTGGCCAGTTCTCTTCTGGACCATGCGTTCAGTTCACGGCCGAGAATCATGATGGCGCCGCTGTCGGACGGGCGCAGATTGATGAGTGTGTGCAGCAGCGAAGTCTTGCCGGTGCCGTTCTGTCCCAGCACGCCCAGGCATTGTCCGGCCTCGATCGTCAGATTCAGATCGCGAAAAAGCTCGCGGGCCCCCATGGTAATGCTGAGAGCGCGTGTCTGCAGGACCGGTGGTTTCCGTGTGTCGTCTTTTGAATTGTTCATCGAGTTGCCCGCCATATCATCACTCGGCACTGCGCTGCTGACTGCGCCGCAGAATGAGCAGGAAGGTTGGCACGCCGATGACGGCGGTGACCACGCCCACCGGCAACTGCAGTGGCGCGACTATCGAGCGTGCAAAACTGTCGGCGATCATCAGAAAGCTGCCGCCCAGCAGTACAGACGCAGGAATCAGCACACGATGATCGCGGGCGCCGAGCAGGCGCAGCATGTGCGGGATCACGAGTCCCACAAAGCCGATCGAACCAGCGATGGTGACTGCACAGGCGGTCAGCATTGAGGTCGTGAAATACAAGATCAATTTGAGGCGGGCGACATCAACCCCCAGCCCCGCTGCCTGCAAATCGCCCCTTGCCAGCACATTCAGTGACCGTGCCTGCAACATCATGAGTACGAATCCCGCCAGCAGAATGAGCGCGCTGAGCGGCCCGGCGCGACTCTGGCTCAGGTCTCCCATCAGCCAGAACAGCATGCTGTAGACGCTGTTGTTGGAGCTCGTAGTAAGCAGAATGTTGATCATGGCACCCCAGCCTGCAGAGACCACTACGCCGGTCAGCAGCAGCCGTGTTGCCGACCACTGATAACGTGAACGTGCCAGGCCAAACACGATCAGGATCGACAGCATCGCACCGCCGAATGCTGCATTGGACACCCAGGCGCCACTCAAGCCGAACAGAATGGCAGCCAGCGCGGCGACGGCGGCGCCGCCGGAAATGCCGAGAATATAAGGGTCGGCGAGTGGGTTGCGCAGCAGCACCTGCATGATCACCCCAGAGAGTGCCAGCAGGCCCCCGGTGATGAAGGCCGCGACACTGCGCGGAATGCGCAGCTCAAACAGCACCTGTTGCTGCAGTCCGGCCTCGGGGCTGAGGAGCTGTTGCAGCACTGCTCCCAGGCCCAGATCGATGCTGCCACTGCTGAATGAGACGAGAAAGCTGAACGCTGTCAGCACCAGCAGCAGTGCCAGCAGTATGTAATGGTGACGCGTTATCAATTGTTGCTAACCCACGGGGAACTGTGTGGCCTGACCCGCCACGATGTACCAGCTGACAAACAGCGCGTTGATGAACGCGCCTGGCAGATAACTGGCAGTGCGACGATACGTATACGTGCTGATGATAGCGACGATCGTCAGCAAGGGCACGAACTGTATCATCACGATGGTGTTCAGCGACTCCGCAGGGGTGAGCAGCGTGCCGCGCAGGAACAGGCTGCCGTATTGCAGCAACAGGAAGGCCAGAAACCCACCAGCAAGCGCCATCACATTGCCGACGTACTGATTGCGGCGCGAGTCACCAAAGACTGTCAGCCCGCTGTGCAGGGCGCGCAGTGCGAGCAGGAAGAAACCGCTAAAGGGCAGCAGGTAAACCAGCATGATCTGGAATTGCGTCAGACTGAGCGCCTTCACGCCGACGAACCAGAAGCGGAAATCGATCATGAAGAAGAACTGCGCGAGCAAAACCGCCAGATAGCCGATGCTCACGGTAGCGAGACTGATCAGCAGCATGGGCGCCAGTGCCCGGGTGAATCGCACCGGCGCTGCGCGCAGAATCAATCCCATGCCTGTAAAAATCAGCCCGTTCACCATTCCCCAGAACGCCACCTGTGTCGTGATCGTTTGTGGCAACCAGGCTGATGCGCCCAGCAATTGCCCGCCCCAGCGCATCAGCGGATAGAACGTGAGCACGGGAATTACGGCACTGAGTGCGGCGGTCAGCCACCATTGCCGCGAGCGGCTGGAGTGCGCGAAGGTGTCAGGTTTACTTCGCAGACCTGCAAATGCAGGAGTTGCCAGCAGCACGCTGAAACTGCCGCACAGCAGAACGACAAAACCAATCAGCGCCAGCAAAGTGCCCAGCTCCTTGAAGAACCAGATCTGGTCCGATGCCGGGAGGGGCGTGCCACCTTCCAGAGTCTGCGCGAACCAATCCAATGCGTGGCCAATCGCGGCATGGGAGATGTGGTCGCCGGGATGGGTAACGGGCGGTGAATGCAGAATGCGCGCTGTGCCCTGAGCGATGTCGCCATACAGTTGACCTGTGGTGACAGTGCTGGAGGTGCCAAACAGTGCCTGCAGATTCACACTGTTGCCGACCTCGCTGCCACGGGGTACCTGCCACATGGAGGGCGCAAATTCATCAAACTGGGAAAACACCACGGCGACATTGCGCGGCCAAGCGGGCGTGCCCGGAGTGGACCTGCCGCCGCCCGTGCTGGAGCCCTCCAGCACCATGGACTTGTAGCCGTCCGGAAAAGCATTGGCCGCTGCCAGTATTGACCAGCCTCCCATCGAGTGGCCTTCAAGCCCGATGTTGTCCTTGTCGACGATGTCCAGGCTGCGCAGATACGTCAATCCTGCCGGACCACCGAAGCCATTGGCGAAGGCCGGGGCGTCAGAGTAACCGTGGCCGGCCTGATCCATCGCCAGCACCACATAACCGCGTCTTGCAAATTCGATGGCGAAGCCGGACTGCACTTCGCGGGAATTGATGTAACCGTGGACCGCCAGAATACCCGGCGCGGGTGCCTGTGGTGTCACCCCGGCAGGAATGTAGAGGTGTGCGGCGAGGGTCTTGCCAGCGGCGCCCGTAAAGCGCACATCCTTGATGGTGATGCCGCCAGAGGTCTGAATGAAATAAGCCAGCAGCGAGCCGAGCAGAATCAGGACCCATCCAGAGATGAACGTGCGCCAGTGTTGCTGCATATTGTTATTGTCCTTTTTTATGGTCTTTTCTATTGTGCGGGCAGGGCTGGTTTTTGACTTGATGGACAGGAATGGTAAGGGATCGGCCCGCTGGCTTCAATCAATGCTTTTGAGTTGATCTCGAAGCGCGCTTTGCATGTCAAAGCGCTGCACAATGGCCTCGTTGACGCTGCAGTCGAGCCGGTGGCTACGTGCCAATTCACACAGATATCCGTTCAGCTGCGACAGCTCGGACACCTTGCCGCGTCGAAAATCCTGGAGCGTCGAAGAGAAATTCTGTGCCGTCGCCGTGAGCACGGCATCCACCTGACTGACCAGATCGTGGAGCGTCGGCGGTTCCGGCAGCGCGGCGTAGAGTGATTCGATCTCGGCACACAGCGCAAGTAAGTCAATTCTTGCCTGCGGGTGTGTCAACAGTTCGCCATTGCGGCAGTCGTAGATGACAGTGAGGGCATTGACCGCACAGTTGATCGCCAGCTTGCGCCATAGCCGGGCCTCAATATTCGGGTCTGTCCTTATGCCCATGGCGGCGATTGGCAGACTCTGCAAGAGCGCGGGATCAAGAGAGTCAGAGTGGCCGAGTTGTCCCAACCAGGTCTGGCCGCTGCCGGCATGAACAACATGCAGCGGCGCGCGCACCCAGGCTCCCTGGCTCGTGCTGAGGCAATAGACTCGATGTGCTCCGAACTCGGCGGAGGCGCGCCGCTGCGCCTTGATGCCATTCTGCAGCAACACGATGCGGGTGTGCGGAGCGAT
>CAIRBI010000196.1 GCA_903876785.1 uncultured Gammaproteobacteria bacterium | reverse complement strand
GGCGCCCTGCGCACCCGCCGCCATGCCGAAGTATTCCTTGGCGGCGACGCGGTCGTTGTTCGCCAGCGACAAGGTGCCCAGTTCGTTCATGGCCAGCGCGGTAGGCAGCAGGTTGATGCTGGCCTGCAGGTCCTCATTGGCCCGCGCCCTCTCTCCTTGTCTGGCGTAGGCAACGCCACGGCCGAGGTAATAGTCGAAGTAATTCGGATCGTGGCGAATCGCTTCATCGTAAGTGGTTACAGCTGCCTGATAGCGGCGCTGGTAAACCATGATGTCGGCCTGCAGGCCATGAAAACGGGCCTCATAGGGCACCATGGCCAAGGCGGTTTCAAGCTTACGGGCGGCGTCTTCCAGTTTGTCTTCGCCGACCAGCTTTTCGGCTTCATCGAAGGCGTCGTAGGCGGGTTTGGACTGGCGCAGGAAGGCCATGGCCTCCTGATAGGGTGCCTCGCCCAACTCGCCACCGGTTCTGCCTTCGGCTCGCAGTTGCGCGACCAATGCACGGTTGTTGTCGACGCGCTCCTGTGACGGTGGATGGCTGGCGAACAGGCCATCGAGCCAGTTGCTCTGACGGCCTTCGGAGAGCCGCACAAACGTCTCCTGCAAGCTGATGGCGGCGGCGGGGTCATAGCCAGCGTCGACCATGTAGCGAATACCGTAAGTATCGGACTCACGCTCTGCCTCGCGCCCGTAGCTCTGCGTGAGCAGTTGCGCACCGAGCTGAGCGCCACCGACAACGTAGTCGGCATATTCAGACCCTTGCGCCGCGACGGCGCCAATCACCAGTGCACCTTGCAGCAGCATGCCCCGCTCCATGGCCTGAGCGCCGTGGCGTGCGGCGGCGTGGACAATTTCGTGCCCCAGCACGGCGGCGAGTTCGGCCTCATTGTTCAGCTCCACCAGCAGGCCGCGATTGACGGCGATCTTGCCGCCAGGCAATGCCCAGGCGTTGGGAACTGAGTTGTTGAGCACCACAAATTCGTAGGGCAGCTGCCGATCGGCAACCGCCGCCAGCCGATTGCCCACCTGCTGCACATAGGCGGTGAGGTTCGGGTCGACGCTGAACTTGCCGCCCTGACCCTGCTGCGAGGGAGAATATTGCTCCTGACCGATGCTGACCTCGCGCTGTTCGGAGACGAGGCCCAGCTCACGCTGACCTGTCACCGGATTGACGGCACACCCCGCGATCGTCAGCAGCCCCATGGTGATGGTCAGCAGGAGAACCGGGGCTTTGACTCTTCGTGTGACTTGCATGCGTTTCATGATGACCTCATCGGCAAGAGTGGTGTGTCCTGTTTACAGGACTATCTGGCGCCATTTTACAGCGTCTCTGTGAATTTGACTGTACCGCAGAGCACATTGCAGATCGGCGAAAATATGAAATTGCGCTATCCTCGATAGCAGGATCACAACCACACAGGAATCCCCATGACGACGCGCTGCAAGTGGCCAGGCAACGACCCGCTGTATATCGACTACCACGACAAGGAATGGGGCGTGCCACTGCACGATGAGCGCGCGCTGTTCGAATTTCTCTCCCTGGAATGTCAGCAGGCGGGGCTGAGCTGGATCACCGTGCTGCGCAAGCGCGAGAATTATCGTCGCGCCTTCCATGATTTTGACCCCGCAGCGGTCGCCAGCATGAGTGACGACACCATAGAAACCCTGTTGCTGGATGCTGGCCTGATTCGCAATCGGCTTAAACTCTATGCCATGCGCAGCAATGCCGTCGCGTTTCTGGCGGTGCAAAAGGAGTTTGGATCGTTTGACAAATACATGTGGTCATTCGTGAATGGCAGGACCATCGACGGCAAGCGCACCGGCATGGGCGACATGCCAGCTACAACGCCCGAGAGCGACGCCATGTCGAAGGATCTGAAGAAGCGTGGCTTCAAGTTTGTGGGCTCGACAATCTGTTATGCCCATATGCAGGCAACGGGGATGGTGAACGATCACGTCCACGACTGCTTCCGCTATCGTGAGTTGACGGCTTAGTGTCAACGGAAGGAGCGCGCCTCGTTAATCTTCGAGGAGCGCGCTCTCGAACTGCTCGCTGGCTTGCTTGTTCAGCTCAACAGCCTTCTGATGGAAGATGATCTGCAGCAGCAGTGGCGGCAATGAGTCACGGAAGCTGTCGCGATGCAGATATGCACACACCGCTCCGTCCTTGGCATCCAGCGCGCGCCGCTTGAGATCCTCACGATGATCCTCTGTCACGATGACCATCGGTGTAGCTGATCGCAGCGGGCTTTTCTTCTCGATCTCTCGCAGATGATAGAGAAATTGATCACGGGGTTTTTTGTAGTTGTTCCAACCGGTAATGACACAGGAAAGCTTGTTCGTCAGCATGCCGAAACCACGATCATACTGATGGATTGCGTCCATCGCATTCGACTCGTTATAGGTGTTGATGCTGGTGTAGAGACCGGTATTGCCAATAGCGGCCGCGATCTCGTCGACCAGCTTGTTATCGAGGTCATAAATCAGGATTACTGGTTTGAAACTCATTCCGTGGTCTCTTTGCCGGGACAGATTGCAGGGATAGAAAACTGCTAGGGCTTGCGGGGCAAGCTCCCACAAGATCAGCGCAGCAGCTGACCGCCGTCGACATCCACCGTGGTGCCGGTAGCATAGCCATTCTGCATCAGGTAAATCAACGCACTGGCAACCTCTTCAGGACGGCCGACACGCTCGACAAGTTGTCCCTTCACCATCGCCGCGACGCGTTCCGCACGTTGATCTCCCATCCAGTCGAACAGGGCCGTGTCGATAATGCCGGGAGACACGACGTTCACGCGAATGGGCGCCATCTCACTGGCCAGGCAGCGCACGAGACTCTCGACTGCCGCGCCAACACAACTGAGCGCCGAACTGTTCGCCTTGATCTTGCGGGCGGGGGCGCCGCTGACCAGAGTGATGGAGCCATCTTTTGCCACGAACGGAGCGCCGGAGCGCACCACCTTGGCGTATCCCCACAGTTTGCCAAAAGCGGCTTGGAACTGGTCTTCGGTCTGCTCCACGAAGGGCTTCAATGTGCGCGTGCCTCCAGTGGCGGCGGAGACCAGGTGGTCGATCACGCCAGCGGCACGGAAAACGGCGAGCAGACTCTCCTCATCGTG
>CAIRBI010000195.1 GCA_903876785.1 uncultured Gammaproteobacteria bacterium | reverse complement strand
CGCCTGCACGCTGCTCGTTACCAGACCTGTCGACATTGCCGCAGAAACGGCTGACACCAGTGCACGCACTCTGAAAGATTTGTAAAAAGAACGCATTTCTAACCTCACTAACGAAACTGAAAAAGCATGCTCGCGAAATGTAGCGATACCAACAGGAGACGCAAAGCAATGCAGGACCGGGAGCTGCCAGGTGGCAGCAGACAGATAATCAGATCAGAGAGGCTTGCGGGGGAGAGCGGGATTTTGCGGAGATCGCCAAGGATTGAGCGGCCGGTGCCGCCAATTCAAGGTACTGATGCCGCGCCGGCAGAATGTCGGGGCGGTAAACGGTCAGGGTCGGCGCGTCATCGCCGGAACCCAGATTGACACAAACGGCACAATCGATGTGCTTGTTGAGATCGCCCGCATGGGTATGCAGTAACAGGAAGCTCTGGGAGAGGAGAAAGACCAGCAGAAAACTGAGCGCGAGCACGCCCTTCAAAGGGTGCTTGGGTGACTTGATCTGGATTTGAGTCATTCTCATGGCTGGCTCGGCGTAAAACCTTCGAACAACCGGGAGTCGCTTTGGGCGACCCCGATTGGTCGAAGGTGGACTTACGGGTACACTTCATTGACCGTGGCGTTTTCAAAAAGTTCCAAAGAATCTACTCTTTTCTAAAAATAGTTTAAAAGAGCATTTTTGTTACTATGTAACATAACAGCGTTTACGGCTTTATGCCAGCCCCCAGGCTGAGGGCAAATCGCTCCAGCGCCTCCAGTCCTACCACGTCGTGCGCCACCAGAGTCAGATCCTGCCGCGGGATGTTCGGTAGCGCCTCGGTCAACGTGCCAAGGTGCACCTCTTCCTGAATGCGGCGCTCGGCCAGAAACTCGCCCATCCCTTCGGGAGAGCGCTTGTTCACCACCAGCGCACCGACGGTAACGCCGGACCGACGCAACTGATCATGCAGCGCAATCGTCTCCAGCACAGGCAGGCGTTCGGCCGCCAGCACGATCACAAACGTGGTGCGCTCGGGGTTGTTCAGCGCGTTGCGCAGGTCCATGAAACGACGGCGACGGCGATTCAGCAGGCTGCGTATGCGGCTCTCCCGCTCAGCCAGAGGATCTTCCTGTCCGCCCAGAATCTTGTTGCCGACACTCTTGTCGCTGCCCAGATTACGCATCACCGAACTGAAGCGGTCGGCCTTGTCGCGGCGCTGAATAAGGCCATCAGTCCAGGCCGACATCATCTCCGGCAGTGCTATCAACCGTGCGGTGTGGCCGGAAGGAGCCGTATCAAATACCAACAGATCGTAATCGGTGGCGGCCTTCTCGACCACCTCGGCGATGCGCTCCATGATCGCGGCTTCCTGCATGCCGGGTGCATCGCGTGAAAGCTCGATGTGCTTGTCCACTTCACCTGCCAGATGGGGCGCCATCAGCTTACGCAGCGAGGCAGACACCTCTTCCAGGTGTTCATTCACAGTTTGCTCGGGATCGAGTTCCATGCCATCCAGATTGAAGGCCAGCCGGATTGCCCGCGGCCCCACGGTGCGATTGAAGAGATGCCCGAGGTTGTGCGCCGGGTCCGTGGACACCAGCAACACGCGCTTGCCTTCGGAAGCCATCGCCAAGGCGGTCGCTGCAGAGACAGTAGTCTTGCCCACCCCGCCTTTGCCGCCGAAAAACAGAATACTCTTGGAGCGAGCCAGTTCTAACAGCATGAGACGTGATCCAGTGGTGAGCGCTCCATGCCCATGCGGCGGTGCCAGTCATGGAAGCGGTCGTAGACCACCGGCAGAAGTTCGAGGGTGTAGTAAGTCGTGGGGTTGGGAATGCCGAGGCTTTCCGAGAAGATCAACATCATGAACAAGTCATCTTCATCGCGCTGGGCGCGGGCAAACTCACGTCGATAAGGCGCGATGTAATATTCGCGCAAGCCTTCTTCCAAACGAGTAAAGAAGCCCTTGCGCTTGTCATTGGCCGGAATGTCGTTCTGATCCATGGAATTCTCCTTGCCCCGAGTATACGTTGGATATCGCGCGCTGCTCAACGCTTGCGAAGGCCCGCCGCCAGCGCCTTCTTGCGGGCACGCGCGGCACGCAGCAAACGCGCCTGCATCGGGTCGATCTGCAGAGGTCGGTAGATCTCGACACGATCGCGCTCGTTCAGTACATAGTCCTGCGGCAACGGGCTGGCCTTGCCATCGAGTGGGCGCGAGAAGATCCCCATCGCGGCGGAATGCGGATCGATTTCAGGAAATTCCCCGGTAATTCCCGACAGCTCCACAGCAGTCGCAGCAGTGGTGCCACGTTTCACTTGCAGGGTGATGATGCGCTGTTTGTCCGGCAGCGCATAGGCCACTTCAACAGAAACAAGATCGGAATGTTCGCTCATGCCTGCCCACCATAGAGAAGATTGGCGCGCTCAACCACCGAATCCACCAGCGAATTCGCAGAGTGATTGAAGAGTTTCTCCAGCGCAAAGCCCATTAATCCGCCAGCAAAATCGAACTCCATCTGCAGGCTGACCTTGCAGGCATTTTCCGCCAGCGCTTGAAAGTGCCATGACGCCCCAAACTTGCGGAACGGTCCCTCCACCAGCCCCATGCGCATTTCCTCGCCGGGCTTGACGGTGTTGCGCGTCGTGAACGAATGCTGCAGCCCGGCCTTGCCAAGGGTCAGCTCCCCCACCACCTCCGTGTCGGTGCGACTGATGATGCGCGCCTTCTGGCATCCCTGCATGAACAGGGGATAACTCTCGATGTCGTTGACGAGGTCATACATCTGACGCGCGGAGTACATCACCAGCGCGCTGCGATCGATTCGAGTCATAACGGGTTCAGCAGACTGCCTCAGGTTAAGGTGGGCGCGATTCTAACTCGGCCTATGCAGCCGAGGGAATGCGGTTATAATG
>CAIRBI010000194.1 GCA_903876785.1 uncultured Gammaproteobacteria bacterium | reverse complement strand
GTCAGCAACGGGTAGATCATGTAGAACCAGACTTCCCGAAATGCAGTGAAGCCATCCTTCACTATACCCTCTGCTGCGTAAGCACTCTCCATCAGACCCATTGTATAAGCGCCCCAGCTGATGATGGGAATCAGCACACAAACCGGGGAAGATGTGGAGTCCACGATGTAGGCAAGTTTTTCCCGGCAGATTTTCAACTTGTCGTACACCGGCCGGTAAACCGGGCCCAGAATCAGCGAGTTTCCCGAGTCGGTGAAAAAGATCACAAGCCCGCTGGCCAGTGTGCTGAGCTCGATTTTCATTGGCGACGTGACATGGGTCCCGAGCATGCCGGAGAACGCTCTCATGGTGCTTGAGGCTTCCAGCAGATAGATGAATCCAGAGATGATGGTAATGACAATCACAATCTGCGCATTGGAACCTTCAAGCTGCTGAAAGATGCCGTTGTTGAAGACAGCCACTGCAGTATCCAGCGGATGAAACTTCATGATGATTGCGTATCCAAGCACAACCGCACTGAGCAGAGAAAGAATGACTCGCCGCGTGGTAAAGGCGAGTGTCAGCGCAATAGCAGATGGCGCAATGGCCAGAAGAGAATCCATGTCATGAACCTTGTTATTGAGTTTTCCGGCCATCCGGAGATTGCCGGCCACAATAAACCATTGGCACCAAGGCGGCAAATGCAGGACGCAGGCTGGGGTGTGATTGCACGCCCCTCACGCTGTTTACATGGAAGTGGCCACGCAGCCGGAAGATGAATTCCCATTCGTTGGCGCGCGCACCAGCAATAGGAGTTGTCGACTCCGTCATCGAACAAGGTCTCGAGTGCCTGCAGCTCCTGCTCTGACAGTTCAAGATCCGCGTCTGGTTTCCTGTCTTGGCTTTTTTACGAGCTGGAGGCGCTGATGCAGGGAATGACTACCTTGCCTCCACCGCCCCTTGTTTCAGCGTACTTCCCGATCGATGCCCCACCAGCCTTCCCAACCACTGCTCAAAGCCATCCACGTACGTGAACACGATCGGCACGATCAGCAGGCTGAGCATGGTGGAGGTGATCAGCCCCCCGATCACTGCGACGGCCATAGGTTGCCGGAAGCTTGCATCCGCACCCAGGCCAAGGGCGATCGGCGCCATGCCGGCGATCATCGCCAGAGTCGTCATAACGATCGGCCTGGCCCGTTTGTGACAGGCGTCGACTATCGCGTCGTATATCGACAAGCCATCTTTCTCTCGTCCCATGATCGCGTAGTCCACGAGCAGGATGGAGTTCTTGGTCACGATCCCCATCAGCATGATCAATCCGATCATTGCGGGAACACTGAGTTCGCTACCCGCAATCAGCAGCGCCAGGAAGGCGCCGCCGATGGACAGCGGGATGGCGGAAAGAATGGTGACGGGCTGCAGGAAATCCCTGAACAGCAGGACCAGCACGCAATAGACGCAGAGCACGCCAACCACCAGCGCCATGGCGAATCCCGACATCAGATCGCCGACGATTTCGGCATCGCCCCCCTGGATCACCTGCACATTGGAGGGCAATGTTCTCATCGCCTCCATATTGTCGGCGGCAGCCTGGGCGGCGCCGATTGTTATGCCACTCAGGTCGGCCGACACCGTCACGTTGCGGAGCCGATCGTAACGATCGAGCTGGAGGGCACCGCTTTCGACTGAAAGAGTCGCGATGCTGGACAACGGGACCAGACCGTCACGCCCCTGCACGCGCAGGTTGGCAATCGTATCGATGTCCTGTCGCGCCGCGTCGGAAACACGGGTGCGGATATAAACCTGGCGGTTGTCGAGGTTGAGACGTGCTACCTGGGGATCGAAGTCGCCACTCGTCGCCATGCGGATGGCCTCGCCAATCGCCGCTGTCGTGACGCCTTGCTCGGCAGCGCGTTCCAGCTCTGGCCGAATGACGATTTCGGGGCGCTCGAGACTGGCGGTGGAGGTGACGTTCGACAAACCATCTATTTCCCGCAACTGTCGTTCTACGGCCTGGGCACTTGCAGTCAATGCGGTGGCATTGTCGCTGGCGAGGATGATCTGCAGCCTCTCACTCGGGCCTCCGCTGCTTATCGAGAAACGTGCGCCGGGAACGGTCAGAAGTTGCTCACGGACGGCGCTTTCGACCTCCCGCTGACGGGGACGTTCTCCGCGTGGTGCGAGTGCAACGGTCAGCGAAGCGCGGCGAACTTCGCCGGCCTGCATTCCACCCATTCCCGCCACCTGCGCAGCTCCTGCTGTGACGAAAACCCGCTCGACGCCTTCGACGTTCATGATGGCCAGTCTGGCTGACTCGGCTGCCTGCAACGTATCTTCCAGGGAACTCGCGGGCGGCAGTTCCACGCTGACGTTGGAGAAGTTGCCATCAGGCGGCGGGATGAAGCCGGTCTGTATCATCGGCACGAGTGCCAGCGACCCGGCCAGAAATATCGTCGCGCCCGCCATCGTGGTCTTGCGATGCGCCAGACACCAGCGGACGACCCCCAGATACCAAAGCATCACGCGGCCATCCACATGCGGTTTGGTCGGTTGGGGTTTTAGGAAGTACGCGGCCATCATCGGTGTCAAAAGCCGGGCTACAAGAAGCGATGCGAGTACCGCGATCACGGCGGTCCAGCCGAATTGCTTGAACACCAGTCCCGCAATGCCACTCATCATGGCGGTGGGCAGGAATACCGCGACCAGGGTCATGGTCGTGGCTGTCACGGCCAGAGCAATTTCGGTGACTGCGTCCTCCGTGGCCTCCCGGATGGATTTGCCCATGTGCCGGTGGCGCTCGATATTCTCGATCTCGACGATGGCGTCATCCACCAGAATACCCACGACCACCGCCAGCGCGAGCAGTGTGACCGTGTTGAGCGAATAGCCCAGCCAGGCCATCGCTGCGAATGCAGGAAGAATGGACAGTGGCAACGCAGCGGCAGAGACTAGCGTGGCGCGCCAGTCCCGCAGGAAGACCCAGACAACGAGAACTGCGAGGATCGCGCCCTCAAGCAGCATCAGCATCGAGCCTTCATATTGCTCGAGAGTCTGTTCTACGGTGCCTGAAATGTACGTCATCTCGAGGCTCGGATCGCTTTGCTGAAGACCTTCCAGCGCTGTCTGCACGTCCTCCGCAATGGTGACCTCGTCGAATCCTCTGGCGCGGTACACACTGAAGCCGACGACCGGATTGCCATCGAGCAGGGCGGCCTGGGCGCGTTCGGCGGAACCATCGACGATCGTGGCTACCTGATCCAGCCGGAAGCTTCGGCCGTTCGGGAGCGTGATCCGCAGTGCGGCGAGTTCTTCTGCGCGTTGCATCGTGGCGATGGTCCGCAGCGATTGCTCCTGTCCGCCGAGCTGTCCACGCCCGCCGGAAGACTCCTGCTGAATCTGACGCAGCGCACGCGAGATATCTCCGGCAGAAATCCCCAGGGACGCCATTCGTATCGGATCAACTTCGATCAGCACTTCGCGCTGCACTCCGCCGACCCGCTCGAAACGGCCGACGCCGGTGACACCGAGCACTGTCTTCGCGACGATATCGTCGACGTACCAGGACAGCTTTTCCTCGTCCATGCGGGAGGAGGCGATGGCGTAGGTGAATATCGGCGCGCCGACGCTGGTGGCCGCGCTGACGGTGGGTTGCATCAGTTCTGTCGGTAGATCTGCCCGAATGCTGTCCACGGCATTCTTGGTTTCAATCAGCGCGTCCGAGAGGTTTTTCTCCAGCACGAATTCAACGCCGATCGAGACCCTGCCATTGGTCACCGACGTGTGCAGATGGTTGAGCCCGCTCAGAGTGGCAAGCGCATCTTCGACCTTGCGCGCGACCTCGGTTTCAAGCTGGGCGGGCGCCGCGCCGGGCTGCGACAGGTTCACCGAGACCATCGGCATATCGAAGTCGGGCAGATTCTGCGTGGGCAGGTTTTGAAATCCCCATACTCCGGCGAGCGACAGCAGCACGAACAGCAGGATCGCAGGGATGGGATTACGGATGGACCACGTGGCGAAGTTCATTGTTGGCCATCTCTGCGATCTGGTGTGCCATTGAGAGTGCTGGCTGATGCCTCAGGCACGATACGCACGATATCGCCATCGTTGAGAAAACCGGCCCCCTGCACGACGATGCGCTGTCCGGCGTCGAGCCCCTCGGTGATCTCGATCTC
>CAIRBI010000193.1 GCA_903876785.1 uncultured Gammaproteobacteria bacterium | reverse complement strand
GTGCAGTAGCCAAGGCGATCAAATTGCTTAACGATAGACCCAGAAAACTGCTGGACTTCAAAACGCCAGCGTATTTAATGCAGGAACAAATGGCGGCCTTAGCGACCTAAACCGTTATGCACTTCGGAGTTGAATCCGCGCGGCATAAAATACCACCCGATCAAACGCTCCCGGATATCAACCGGTCAGCATCAGCGCGTGCTCATATATTCTATTCGCAGTAAATAGTCCTACGACTCGGCCTGACGCAACGCTCTGCTGTAAGCGCGCTGCTTCAGACGCTTGCTCGAGCGCTTCTCTCTGTTTTTGTATTCCATCCAGTAGCGTGGAATGTTCGCCAGCATCTGCCAGCGCGTGGTAAAGGCAACACGAATTGTTGAATGGCTGGTGCTGCCGGCCATCAGCATGGGCGGGCCTTCATACAGCAATTCCGGATTGGTGAGGCTGTGAATATTCTTGACGTTGCCATTGCGCAGATTCGCCATCAGCAGAACATACTTTTTTCTTGTAAAAAAAACATCCCACATCATATGGATCCAGATACGGAAATAATCAGTTGCGGATTTCAGCGACACACTGATCCAGACTCCGTTCACTTCCATCATTTCGTATTGATCGTTCCTGAAAAATTCGTGAGTCGCTTTGACACTGTCCGGTACAAACATCAGACTTCTGAATTCAGGTTTGGTGACCAGCATATAGCCCGCGACCATTTCATCTCCCTTGAAAGCAGCAACAATTCTACTGCGAATTGTGTAGTCGTACGGCAGCCTGACTCCAACAAAACCTTCGAATTTCTCGATGTATTTTTCGATTTCGACTTCAGTGGTCAGCGTTCTAAACTTGATAGCGTCCATTTTTTATCCCGGGGTAGGAACATTCCTACATTTTGAATATATTTTCCATACTCTGCTGAGTAAGGGTGAGTACGGCGCTTGTCCCGATGAGACGTTGCTCCGCTCTGGCAGCACGAAAAAAAAATTCCATCAGGGCGTTGTCAGTGTAATCCACAAGAATTTCGAATAAAACACCAACTCTCCATGTGGTCAGCGTCATGAGACAGGCAATATTTAAACAAGGCGGAGGGATCGGTATCAGCTCGTTGTTACAGTATCGAAGCAGAGCAAAATGGCTGCCAGGAAAGAGCGATCTGCAGAATCGGTTGGGTCACTTACTTTCATGGGGCAACTGAACGACTACCACCTCACGAAAACCCGCTAAAATGACGACATTACAGACTGTGACCTGATTCATTAAATTCAACATATTGATATTTAAGCGAATTGCCGAGACGGGCGATTACTGTATAATCTTGCGACTCTCAAGGGTCCTCCGGACAATCATATTCACTGGAAGTTGGTGGGTCAGAAGTTGGTGGGTCAGAAGTTGGTGGCTCAGAGTCCATTCAACATGGATAATCGTTCTGCACGAATATAGAAATATAAATGAACTCAGATAAGTATTCGGCCTACTGCAGAGAGCACATCAAGGAGTTCCGGAATGAATTACGGGACGAAGCGTCCCAGGCGCTGACAAGCTGGCCCGGAAAATCCGCAGCCATCCTGCTGGCCGTTTCCTCCGTCATGACCTACTTGACACGTTCCGGCAATGACAATCCCCTGGCATTTCAGGCGCTGTTCGCCTATGCAATTCCAATTCTGTTGATTTTTTTATTCCCGATCGCATCGTTGCTGAATTCTCGCATCGAGAAGTATTCACGGCTAGTGCTCGACCTCGCCAGCCTGACGGTTCTGCTGGGCTTCTGCCTGACGCTGCAATTTGTATTCGAGCCAGGCATGGTGATCGATCAACAGTCTGCGATATCTCTTGCACCGTCCGGTCAGATTAACTTCACACTTTTGATGACGACAGCGTTCTCATATCACACGTCTTACAGAACGACGTTTCTGCGCAACATCATGTTTACCTTCATTATGGTCGGGCTCATCTTTCTGATCAGCCCGCCTTATCTGGCGACCAATGCCGTGCAGGTCATCCAGGGATTTCTGGCTGGCACGATTTTCAGCTGGATGTTTTTTGCGCGCGTGCAGATTCGCTTCTATTACCGCTCCATCGATGCCGACACGCGACAGCATCTCTACAACCAACTCTCGAAGCTCGTCTACCCGCATCAATTGGAAATGATCAAAGCGGGAGACGAGCTTGAAGACACCATGCCTGTCGAGAAGGGCCGCGCCATCATCAATGTGTTTGATGTGCAGCGCTCCAGCGAAATCAAGCACGAACGCACCAAGTCGTTCTTTCTTGACGTGTTTCGCAATTTCTTTCAGATATGCATGCTGGGGTATCAGCACAATCCGTTGAAATCGCGCGCCTTCCGACTCAAGGAAACGGGTGATGGATTCATCAGCTCTATCGGTTATCCATTTCTGGCGGACGAACCCAACCTGCTGGCGGATCACGCAATTGCCACTGCACTGATGATGTTCAGGGAGTTCAACGAAGAAGTCAGGCGCTTCGGTTATGGCACTCCTATCAAGGGCGCTATGGGGCTGGCGTTCAATTCGGTACAGGGGACGTTCCAGAGCAGCGGCATCAAGTCCTATGATCTCTTCGGCGAGGCGCTGATTCAGGCCTATCGCTACGAGGAAATCCGCAAGCACCCGCTCATCGAAAAACTCATTAATGACAAGGCGCTGGAATCAGGCCTGTCGCACTACAACATCCTCATTGTCCAGGAAGTGATCTATAACTCCCTCAAGACGGAGTACAAGGCCCTGTTCAATTGTATTGATCTGCACGAGATCGGGTTCCAGATTCGCCAGGACATCAGCGCAAAGTTCGTCTACTTCCACGTATTGGCTTGACCGCCCAACTCAATCCAGTGAGTTGCGCCTTGCCTCCAGCCAGGCGATTGCGCCCTGCCCCGCGCGACGCCCACTGGCGAAGGCGGCGTTCAGCAGATAGCCACCCGTGGGCGCCTCCCAGTCGAGCATCTCACCTGCGAAGAACAACCCAGGAATTGCAGCACTCATCAACTGATCATCCACTGCGCTGAGCAATACCCCACCAGCAGTCGAGATTGCCTCATCGATTGGCCGGGCTTTGTGCAGTGTCTGGGGGAGTTGCTTGAGCAACCCGGCTAGTTGGTCAACATCGCTGCAGGTCTTGCCGGCCAGTTCATGAAAAAGACTTAGCCGCACACCTTCAAGCCCCAGCCGTTTGCGCAACCAGTTGCTGAGAGAATCTTTACCGCGAGGTGCGCGCAGAGCGGTTTGCACCTGCGCCAGCGTGCGGTCTGGCAGCAAATCCCAGCAGATGCGGGCCGCCCCTTCATGATCAATCAAATCGCGAATGTGCCGAGACGCCGCATAGATGAGACTGCCTTGAATGCCATGCCGACTGACAAGCGCCTCCCCTTTGCGGGAAAAGACAACCTGACCTCGCGCATCTTGCACGGTTAATCCCACAGGTTTCAGCGGGCTGCCAGCAAATTGCTCGAGCAGGCGCATGCTCCAGTCATAGTCAAAACCACAATTGGCCGGTTTGAGTACGGAGCAAGCCACGCCTGCCTGCGCGAGCACGGGAAGCCAGCACCCGTCGCTGCCAAGTCGCGCCCAGCTGCCCCCACCGAGAGCGAATATCACTGCCTGGGCAGACACTTTCTGTGCTCCGTCGGGAGTCTCGAAAACAAGAGTATGAAAAGGTCCGGACTGCGTTGTGGCCGAGTGCGCTTCGCTGAAACCCACCCAGCGCCAGCGGGTATGCAACACACATCCCTGCTCGCGTAATCTGTGCAACCAGGCTCTTAACAGCGGCGCCGCCTTCAGCCCCACGGGAAATACCCGTCCGGAACTGCCGACAAAAGTCTCTACACCCAGCTGTTGCGCCCAGCGTCGCATAGCATCAGCATCGAAGTCCTGCAACCAGGACGATACCGTTCCCACTCCCTTCCCATCTGCGCCGTCGACGTCACTCTCCGAATGCGAATACCGGGAGCGAAAACTCTGCGCATTCTCTGCGTGGGTCAGGTTGAGACCACCGATGCCAGCCCGCAGAAATTTTCTTCCCACGGACGGCATGGCATCACATACATGCACTGCAATACCTGCGTTGGACAGTTGTTCCGCCGCCATCAATCCGGCCGGACCGGCGCCGACGACCAGCACCGCTGTGCTGCCGGTGGCATTCAACGCAGGGAAGCCCACGCTACAGCCCTCTCAGTGCGGCATGCGCGCCAGAGTTCTCTGGAATGCCGGCCGCGATTTCATCTCCTCATACCACCGCTGGATGGATGGATATGCATCGAGACTTAGTGAGGTCACTTCCTGAGCGTGGAAGTACGGCAACGCAATCGTGTCAGCCAGCGTGATCTGATCGCCACACAGGAATCTGGCCGAACTCAGCAGCTTGTCGATGTATGGCAGTACCTGATCCAGGAAGCCCTTGGCCTCGGACAGCGCCTTATCATCCGGCTGCTTGTTGTAATACTTCTTGAGCACGACTTCCTGATAGAAGTAGACCCCCAGCCAGCGCCCGACGTGATGGCAGATCATGTCCACCATCTGATCGATCTCCGCTGCGCGCAGAGGATCCGCTGAGTACATCCGCTTGTCGCTGATGTTGGCAAGGTAGCGACAGAGCGAGGCACTCTCGAAAAGAAAATGTCCGTTATGTTCAATGGCCGGCACCTTGCCCAGAGGATGCCGTGCCAGGTGTTCGGGACTCTTGTGCTCGCCCTTCACAAAATTCAAATGTACATATTCGCAGGGAACTTCCAGCTCTTCGGCGGTAAACAACACTTTCGTGGCGTTGTAGGTGCTGCCTCCATAGATCTTGAGCATAGTGTTTTCTCCAGTTTTGTCAGGGTATAGTGCTGATAGTCAGACGCTGTCCGAGCGCTTGACCTCCGCGTCGCCACGGCAATGTACAGAAGGCACTTTTCTTATGCAAGCAAAGGGGATAAGCACAGTTTCCGAGGAATCACTGACGTGCCTATGAATATTGCGCAAGTCAGACAACACACACCGGCGTGCAGCGAATTGATTCATTTCAATAATGCCGGTGCGTCACTTTCACCACTGCCCGTTCATCAGCGCCTGCTGCAACACCTGACGTTGGAACAACGCATAGGTGGATACGAGGCAGCCCAGCAGGAGGTGGCAGCAGTCGAAAATTTCTATAGTGCCTTTGCGCGCCTGCTGCATTGCCGGCCTGCGGAGATCGCCTACGCAGAGAGTGCCACGCATGCCTGGAACGCCGCGTTCCATGCTATCGCCCTGCAGCCCGGTCAGCGTATTTTGACCGGACAGTCCGAGTACTCCAGCAACTATCTGGCGTTCCTGCAGATGGCCCGTTTGAAGGGGCTGCAAATCGACGTGATTCCGAATGATGAGCACGGGCGCATCTGCCTGGATCGCCTTGCCGCAGCGATAAGTGACGATGTGGGGCTGATCGCATTGACCCATGTTCCCAGTCAGAGCGGGGTCATACATCCGGCCGCCGCAGTGGGGCGACTCGCGAGAGCGAACGGCATTCTTTATCTGCTCGATGCGTGTCAGTCTGCAGGTCAAATAGAACTGGATGTCGACGCGCTCGGCTGCGACATGCTGACCGGCACCGGACGCAAGTATCTGCGTGGTCCACGTGGCACCGGGTTCCTGTACGTCCGCAGCGAAGCCTTGCCGAGACTTCAACCCGACCGCATCGATTTTCACTCGGCACGCTGGACAGCAGAGGACCAATTCGAATTTCGAAATGACGCGCGACGTTTTGAGAGCTGGGAATGCAGTGTCGCAGGCAAGATTGCCTTGGGGGTCGCTGCCGATTATGCAACCGCACTCGGCATGCAGAACATCGAACAAACGGTGAGCGATCTCGCGTCTATATTTCGCCAGCAATTACGAAGGCTGCCAGGCATTCGTGTGCACGAATCGGGACCGTCACTGAGTGGCATCGTGACCTTCAGCAAGAACAGCGAGAGTGCGGAATCGTTGCAGCGACGTCTGCGCGACAGCAGCATCAATACCTCTGTCACACGCCTGAGTGGCAACCTGCTGGATCTGCCGCGCCGAGGTCTGGGGGATATCAACCGAGCCTCTGTGCACTACTTCAACACAGAGGAGGAGATAGGGCGCTTTTGTCAGGTCTTGCAGAGCACCTGACAGATGTTCCGACACAAATGCCGCGCGGCGTTTACTGCTCGAACGATTCCAGGGTGAATTCCCAGGCTTGCGCGTTGCTCAGCCCCAGCACTACATTCCTGTAAACGGATACGTTGCCGTTGTTGTTCACTTCCAGCGACGGGATACGCACCTTGTTGTCCGCAGCAGTAAAGGTCGCCGCCCCCACTGGCTTGATTGCCAGCGCGATCATGGTCTCCGGGTTAAGACGCAGAACCACACCCGGACGATCCGTCAGCAATGACATATGAAGGCTGTAGACTCCGAGTGCCGCTCCGCCGTCCAGCGTCAACATGAGCTTGCCTGACTGCGATTCAAACACTGCCAGTGACTCACTGTAGCGCTGCACCACCTGGGCCGTCATGGTGATGAAATTCGATGCCTTGACCACGTTAAACGCTTCGTAATTGGCCAGCGGAAGCTGCGTGTGTGTCTGCCCCAGGCTGAAGACACCGGACTGAGCATTGATGGTATCGAGCACATTCATGCCATTACCCATCACTCGGCCAAAGGCGGTGAAGCCGCCGTTCTGAGCATCGAGGTTGGCGTTATTGTCGGCCAGATTCACGAACCACTGGTTGGTTGCGCTGTTTGGATCACCGCCCAGTTTGGCCATGGCGACTGTGCCTCTGGTGTTGGAAACCTTGAATTCGTTGACGATGGGCGGATCCTGCTGCAAGGCGATCGGTCCGACGGAGGGCTGAAAGCGATACCCGCCCCCCTGCAGCACAAAGCCCCTCTCAAGCCGGTGGAAATAGCTGCCATTGAAGGTGCCACGATTCACGTAATTCAGAAAATTCTTCACTGTCACCGGCGTGACGGTATCGAACAACTCAATCGAAAAATCGCCATAAGTGGTGCTGACGCGCACAATGGTGTTGGCTTGCGCGGCGGTTGCGAACAACGCCAACATGAGCACAAGCACCTGCCCGAATCTGAGCAGCGTCGGACCCGACACACGTGAAGACTGCTTCCTGATAACTGCCATGACTACTCCTTAATCCTGTTTTGCCCCTGCTGCAGAGGCCTCATTCTAAACTGAAAAACTCCCGTCAACGCTGGCCTCTGTCCCGAGGTCAGACCGCCTCGCCGCGAGCCTGTTTGTCGGCATGATAGGACGAGCGCACCAACGGCCCGCTTGCAACATGCTTGAATCCCAAAGCCTCACCATAGACTCGCAATTCCTCGAACTCATCAGGATGCACAAAACGGCTGACCGCCAGGTGGCTGCGACTTGGCTGCAGGTATTGTCCCAGCGTGACCATGTCGACGTTGTGCTCCTTCAGATCACGCATGACCTCCATGACCTCTTCCTTGGTCTCGCCCAGTCCCAGCATGAGGCCTGACTTGGTCATCACTGACGGCACGCGTTCCTTGTATCCCTTCAACAGCGCCAGGGACCATTTGTAATCGGCGCCGGGCCGAGCCTGACGGTAAAGACGTGGTACGGTCTCCAGATTGTGATTGAACACGTGCGGCGGCGTCTTCTCGAGAATATCCAGCGCGATCTCCATGCGGCCTCGGAAGTCCGGCACCAGTACCTCGATCTGAATATCCGGATTCAAACGACGTACTTCAGTGATGCAATTGGCGAAGTGCTGGGCGCCGCTGTCCTTGAGATCATCACGGTCTACGGAAGTGATGACGACGTAGTTCAGGCCCATCTCGGCAATCGCTTCAGCGAGTTCCAGAGGCTCATTTTCATAAAGCGGTTTCGGCTTGCCATGCGCCACATCGCAGAACGGGCAGCGACGAGTACATATCTCGCCCATGATCATGAAGGTGGCGGTGCCGTTGCTGAAACACTCCCCCAGGTTCGGGCAGGAGGCTTCTTCGCAAACCGATGCCAGTTTGTGCTTGCGCAGCTTTTCCTTGATGCTGTTGATCTTGGGGGAAGCTGGAATCTTGACGCGGATCCAGTCCGGCTTTTTTAGCAGGTCTACTGTGGGTATCACCTTGACCGGTATGCGCGCCACCTTCTCGGCACCCCGCAGCTTTTCCCCTTCTATCAATACGTTGCGTCTTGGTTGATCGGACATAATGACTCTGCAAACCTTCCTGATGTCTTGTGAAAACGGTCTTTTGAAAACAATCGAACGAAAAATCAGTGCCGGGTTGATCCCGTACCAGAGCGCTTCAGGCGCGCGGTCAGCGCAACCCCGAGCCTGCGAGCCGCTTCCGCCATCAGATTACCAACATCGGCATTGGCCGGTAACAAGTCCCTCAACTGCGTCACGGGCATGCCCTCGAATCCGCAGGGATTGATCCGGCGGAAGGGCGAAAGATCCATGTCGATATTGAAACTCAGACCGTGGTACGAACAGCCTTGGCGGACCCGCAAGCCGAGCGCGGCGATTTTAGCACCGTTTACATAGACCCCGGGAGCTTTTCGCTGGCTCTCGCCGACGATGCCGAACTGCTCCAGCACGTCGATTACAGACAGCTCAATATTCTCCACCAACTCGCGCACACCAATGCCGGCTCGACGGACATCGATCAGTACATAGGCCACCAATTGGCCAGGACCATGATAGGTCACCTGCCCCCCGCGATCGATCTGCACGACCTGAATTTCTTCGGTATTCAGTAAATGCTCAGACTTGCCCGCCTGCCCCTGCGTAAACACAGGCTGGTGATTGAGCATCCATATCTGATCAGGCGTCTCGTCGCTGCGGCTGGCAGTGAATTGGCGCATGGCATCCCAGACAGGGACATAATCCAGCGCCTGCGAAGGCTGCAGACCGAGATTGCGAATCAGCAGAGGGCGGTCTTGCGCCATGGCGGAAGTGGAAGAGAGAAAGTCGCCAGAGGGTGAAAGGTCGTCCAGGGGAGTGAATTCGGCACCGACGGCAGCGGTAGCACGGTTGCTGGCGGTCATAACACCATCTTGACGCTGGAGTGGGTCTTGAGATCTTCAAACATCACTGTCAATTGCTCCAGACCGGTGGCTTCGATCACCACGGTGATCGCGAGATAATTGCCATTGCCGCTGACACGCACGCTGACATGCTCCTCTCTCACCTCGGGTGCATGGCGTTTTACAACCGAGACGATTTCCTTCTCGAAATGCGGCGTTGCCAGCCCCATCACCTTGATGGGGTAGGCACAGGGAAACTCGATCTTGGGCGCTTCTACAGTCGACATGAATGAATGGCCTAACTGAAGAGGTTAGTGAAGAACATCGTGAGAAAATCGATCAGGCGCTTCAGCAATCCCGCTCTCTCGACAGCTTGCACAGCCATGGCGTCGCCGTGATACAGCGTCTCGCCATCGAGTGTAATATCCACAGTGCCCAGCACCTGGCCCTGTGTAATCGGAGCGGTAATGGTTTCCTGCATGCTCAGACTTGCCTGCAAGTCGGCCACCCGACCACGTGGGATGGTCATGTACAGCTCTTCAGTAATGCCGATGTCCACGGCATTTTCTTTGCCTGACCAGACCTTGGCTGTGCCCAGCACCTGGCTGGCGTCATACAACTTGAGTGTCTCGAAGAAGCGAAAACCATAAGTCATCAGCTTGGCGCTCTCAGAGGCACGGGCATCCTCACTGGCAGTACCCAGCACCACCGAAATCAGGCGCATGCCATCACGCTCTCCCGAGGCGACCAGGCAATATCCGGCCGCCGTGGTCCAGCCGGTCTTCATGCCGTCGATGGTGCTGTCTCGAAACAACAGTGTATTGCGATTGGGCTGAGTGATGCCGTTGTAGGCAAACTCGCGCTCGGAATAGATGCCGTAATGCTCAGGGTGTTCGTTGATAGTGGCTCGGGCCAGCGTCGCCAGATCGCGGGCGGACATGATGTTGAAGGCTTCTTCGGTGTCAAGGCCGCTGGCATTCATGAAATGGGTGTTACTCATACCCAGCCGCGCCGCGTGCTGGTTCATCATGTCGGCAAACGCCTCTTCACTGCCGGCCAGATGCTCGGCCATCGCGACGCTGGCGTCGTTACCGGACTGAATAATGATGCCGCGCAGAATGTCCTCCACACGCACCTTGCTGTTGACGTCCACGAACATCTTGGAGCCCTGCGTCGCCCAGGCCTTCTCACTGATATGAACCTCGTCATCCAGGCTCATGTTGCCATTGTCGATCTCCACCTCGGCGATATACGCCGTCATGATCTTGGTCAGACTGGCTGGGGGCAGCTGCAAATCGGCATTCTCTTCTACGATGACTTTGCCGGTCCTGGCATCCAGCAGGATATAGCTGCTGGCGGCGATCTGAGGTGGACGCGGCACAATGGCCTGAGTGTCGGCAGCAGGTGTCGCATTCAGCGTCGGCTGCGCAGACACCATGCCGGCGGGAACAAACAAGGTCGTCACTGCCAGCGCGATTGCTCGACTGGAGTTGGCCATACGCAGGAGCACTCCTTCGCTGAAGCAAGTCACCGTGAATTGTCTAGAGTTCTGTTGCATATTCGTTGTTTCCATTTTCAGCAATAAAAAGTCAGCGATAAAAAGTCAGCGATAAAAAATAGTGCCCGCCACGCGCCCGATAATCAGTCACGGACGGTGTAGGGTCTTCCCAAATCAGCGCCAACCACAGTATCCGCTATGCGCGCTGCTTCGGCCGCATCAGGGATCGGCCCGACGCGCACGCGGTGCAATGGTTGATTCGCTGCGCCTGACTCTACAGACCGGATGAATACCGGCCTTGATGTCAGATCACGCAGCTTTGCCGACAATTGTTCTGCCGCACGCAGGTCGGAGAAAGCCCCCACCTGCAGATATTGTTCCTGTCCGCCACCACTGGCGGCGACTACGCCAGCACTGCCACTGTCTTCTACGATGACCGCTCGGACAGGAGCAGCAGGGCGGGCGGCGGAAGTAGCCACCGCGCTGCCGGCCGGACGAGAACCCGGCCCGGCCAGCGTCGGCACGATGGCTTCCACTTCCACCATCGCGGTCCCCTTGTTGTCGAAACCCAGCATGTACGCGGCGGCATAAGAAAGGTCAATTACACGATCACTGTGGAATGGCCCGCGATCATTGACCCTGACGATGATGCTGCGTTCATTCTCCAGATTCGTCACCCTCAGGAAGCCCGGAATCGGCATGGTCTTGTGCGCTGCGGATATCTGATACATGTCGTAGATCTCACCGTTCGAGGTCTTGTGGCCGTGAAACTTCTCCCCGTACCACGACGCGAATCCACGCTCGCTATACCCTTCTTCAGACGGCATCACTCGATAGGTGAGTCCATTGACGGTATAGGGGCTCTTGTTCCCGGCCAGTGTGCGCGGCTCGATCATCGGAATGATTTCACGCACCTGCGACGGGTCGATCTGACGCGAGGGACCACGATCCTGCTGAATACTGTAACGGCTGGCCTGGTAAGCATCGGAGGCCGACATCGTAGACCCACTGGAACTCTGTTCGGAAGGCGAACTGGCACACGCTGCAAGTAAGAGCACCACGGCAGCAAGCGACGCTGCCTTTAGCATGCGGATTTCAGACATCGGCTGGCTCACTCTCAGGGTTTTTACTAATACGCATTATAATCAATATGTTATCTCGGCAACACCCGCTTGTGCGTCTGAATTGACATTAATATGCCAAACCCCAGCATCAGCGTCACAATTGACGTCCCGCCCTTGCTCACCAGAGGCAATGGCAAACCCACCACAGGCATGAGCCCGGACACCATGGCCATGTTCACAAATGCGTAGAAGAAAAAGGTCAGCACGATGCTGCCGGCCAGCAGACGGCTGAAAGTATCCTGGGCCGTCAACGCAATGAAGAAGCCGCGACCGATTACTGCCACGTACAGGGCTATCAGGAACAACACCCCCAGCAGCCCGAACTCCTCGGCGAGTACCGCGAGAATGAAGTCGGTATTGCTCTCGGGGATGAAATCCAGCTGTGACTGCGCGCCATTGAGCCAGCCCTTGCCCTGCACTCCTCCTGAACCGATGGCAATCTGCGACTGAATGATGTTGTAACCTGCCCCGGTCGGGTCGCGGTAGGGATCGAAGAAGGTCAGGATGCGGTTCTTCTGGTGTGGCTGAGCAACGAATATCCACCAGGCAGGCGAGGCCATGGCCAGCGCGGCCACCCCGGCTATCACGATGCGCCAGCTGATCCCCGCCAGCAGAACCACGAACACGCCGGACATCATCACCATGAGGGCCGTGCCGGTGTCGTTCTGCATGAGAATCAGGCCGACCGGCAATGCGATGATCACGCCGCAGATCAGCAGATCTCTGAAACGTGGTGGCAGAGAGCGGGTGGACAAATACCAGGCCAGCAGCATCGGCACCAGAAACTTCTCGATCTCCGCCGGTTGAAATCTCGGCAACCCGGGCAGATCCAGCCATGCCTTGGCGCCATTGGTCTCCGCACCGAAGAACAGCACGACGATCATCAGGCCGCACCCGCCAGCGAACATCAGCGGCGCTCCTCGACGGAAAAAGTGCACATCCATCTGTGCCACAACCAGCATGACGACAAAGGCAACTACGATGGCTGCCGCCTGACTCCGCACATCGCTGATGTTCTCGCCGCTCGCACTGAACAACACAATCAGCCCGAAGCTGGCGAGGCAAAAAAGGAAAAACACCAACGGCACATCGATACGGAAAGACTTCCAGATCGCTCCAGGGCCACTGGAAAGCCGGTAGAAATCGCTGCTCAACTGACGACTGGTAACGGCCATGCTGGCGTCCTCACTGAGCGTTGGAGCCGAGCGCAGAAACCTCATCAAAGGTCTCCGTGCGGGGCAACAAATAAGCGTCGAGCACAGCTCTGGCCACCGGGAAGGCTACCGAGCCACCACCACCGCCATTCTCGACAAACACCGCCACCGCGATGCGGGACTGTGCCGAAGCATCAAACGCGATGAACATGGCGTGCGTGCGAAACTCTTCCGGCACCTCGGATTCATCACGATTCCCGGCGCTGTCGACCTGGAACTGCACCACCTGGGCGGTACCAGATTTGCCGCCCATCGGATACTCCAGCGGTCGGCCACTATCCCGCAGCGTCGGATAGGCAGAGCCCTCATGACGCCGATGCTCGGAGTCATAGGGTTTGTTGATCACTTCCACCATCGCGCTGCGCACCAGAGCAATCTGCTCCGGTGAGGGCAGCAACTGCCGGGAAGCAGCGGTGTCTTCGAATATCACATCGGTGATTTCACCATCGTTGCCGATGGTGCCACGCAGCATGCGCGGCTGCTTGAGCACTCCGTGGTTGGCGATGGCGGCAGCGGCTGCTGCCATCTGCAAGGTCGTCGCCTGGAAGATACCATTGCCGATCCCCTCATAGGGAGTCTCTCCCGCGTACCACACTTCGCCACGATTCTCCTGCTTCCACGCAGTAGACGGGACGATGCCGGCACTGGCCTCAGGGATGTCGATGGCGTCATTGGCGCCGAACCCGAAGGTCAGCAGATAGTCGTGAATTCTGTCGATACCCATCTCCACGGCCAGACCGTAGAAGTAGGTGTTGCAGGACTGGTAGATCGCGCGGCGCAGATCAATGGCACCATGACCACTCTTGTCCACCCACCAGGTCCAGTCGTAATAGGGGCGGGAGCGGCCAGGAAGTCGGTAGTAACCCGGATCATTGATCACGGTCTCTGGCGTGATGACGCCATGATAGAGACCGCCAAGCCCGATGAAGGGTTTGATTGTGGAACCCGGAATGCGCGAGGCGATGGCGCGGTTGAACAGGGGCGTATGACCGGTTTTGTTGAGCTCCGACATTTGCGCCCGACTGATACCAGTGACAAACAGATTGGGGTCGTAACCAGGCTTGCTGACCATGGCGAGCACACCACCGGTGGCGGGGTCGATGGCGACGACCGCGCCCCGATGCTCTCCGAGTGCGCTTTCCGCAACAGCCTGCAGATAACCGTCCATGTGCAGCACGATGTCACGTCCCGGTACCGGGTCGGTGCGATCGAGAACGCGCATGACCTGACCCCGGTTGTTTTTCTCCACCGTCTCGTAACCGACACCGCCGTGCAGCAGATCCTCGTAGGTCTTCTCGATTCCCGTCTTGCCGATCTGGTTGGTGCCGCGATAATTGCTGGCCTCGTCGTCAGACATAGCCTCCAGCTCGTCCTTGTTGATCTCCGAGACATACCCCAGCGCATGCGCGGCGATCTCGCGGAAGGGATAGTGGCGAACCAGTTGTGCTTCGACTGCGAAGCCGGGCAACAGGTGCTGGTTCACGGCAACGCTTGCGATTTCTTCTTCGGTGAGCTGGTAGCGGACAGGGACAGAAGTATGGGGGACGGCACGGCGACTCTGCCGGGTTCGATATTGCTCGATATCGTCGTCGCTCAGGTGAATGACCGAGCGCAGCATTTCCAGAGAGGCGTTGAGATCGACCGCTGTCTCGCGCACCACGGTCAAATTGAAGATGGGGCGATTGTCCGCCATCAGTTCACCGTTACGATCGTAGATCAGCCCACGGTTCGGGGGCACATACTGCGAGTGCAGGCGATTGCCATCGGAGCGGGCGGCGAAGTAGTCGTAACGGAAAATCTGCAGGTACACCATCCATGCGACCAAAGCACCAAGCAGAACGAAGATGAAGACACCGGCGACGATCATGCGCCTGCTGAAGATCAGGGTCTCGGTCTCGTGAGCATTCAGCTTGAACTTTTCTGCCATACTTCCTTCGGACTTCCTTCAGACTTTTTCAGATCGCTGATGACTTCATTCTATGACAATCAAATTCCGCATTAGTTTAATGCCGGATAGTGAATTGCAAGTTCAAGCTCGGTGATACGGATGTGCATTGAGAATACTCCATATCCGGTAGATCTGTTCAGCGACGAGAATTCTAACCAATGGGTGCGGCAATGTTAACGCCGACAGCGACCATTTTTCATCCGCACGTTGCAAACATGCGGCATCAAGTCCATCGGGTCCTCCAACGAAGAGCACGATATTGTGTCCCTCCATGCGGATGGCATCCACCCGCTTCGCCATTGCCTCGGTGCTCAGTGTCTTCCCTTCGACATCAAGCGCGATGACGTGATCGCCGGGACGCACTCTGGCCAGCAATGCATCACTTTCCTTGCGCATCGCCTGCGCGACATCCAGCCCCTTGCCGCGCTTGCCCAGCGGCACTTCCATCACACTGAGTGCGAAATCCGCAGGCAATCGTTTGCTGTACTCGGCGACACCTTCCTCGACCCAGGAGGGCATGCGCGTTCCGACAGTGACGAGGTTGATCTTCATCCCTGATTCTCTCTGTTACTCCGGGCTGTTACTCCGGGCTGTTACTCCGGGCTGTTACTCCGGGCTTTTACCCTGGGTCTTCTCAGAAGGCTTCGCTCTGGGCTTGCGCTCGACAGCTTCCGGAAGAGTGGAATCGAAATTCCACAAATCTTCCAGACTGTAGAGTGCACGCGTGCGGGCCAACATGATATGCGCCACCACTCCACCGAGATCGACCAGAATCCACTCGGCCTGCTCGCGACCCTCTTCACCGACCACGCGCTGACCGCTCGCCTTCACCTGCTTGCTCAGTTCATCCGCCATGGAACGCAGGTGAGTGGTGGAAGTGCCGGTCACGATAATCATGTAGTCAGTAATCTGGGTCAGCTTCACCACGTTCAGACAGAGAATATCCTGCCCCTTGATGTCTTCGAGTGCCTTGACTGCCAAAACCGATAATTGTGTTGTGTTCAAACTGTCGTAATCCTTATGTAGTCCCGCGATATTATTTAAACGATCAAGAGCTTAAACGATCAAGAGCTTAAACGATCAAGAGCTTAAACGATCAAAATCTTGAACGATCAAATGTGTTTAACTTTCAAAATCTTTCCAGCAGTCCTGCGCATACAGACCATGGGTCCGGATATAGTTTGCCACTGCCGGCGGCAACAAGGCCGCTGCTCCCGTGTGTCGGCGCAATTCTTCGCGAACCTGGGTCGACGAAATAGCCCACTGCAACTCCTGCAGAAACAGAACACTTCCCTGCGTTCTGGCGCACAGAAGTTCACCAGAACTGACCTGGCGCTGCTTCACCTCAGCCTGCAGGGCTGCGGGCACCGCGTCAAGTACTCCTGGCCTGCTGACGACCAGCAGATTGGCCAGTCCGAATAACTCCTGCCAGCGGTGCCAGCTTGTCAGCCCCGCAAAGGCATCGGCACCCATGATCAGCACCAGCACAGCCCTCTCGTGCTCGGCGCGCAGCGACTCCAGCGTGTCCACCGTGAACGAGACCCCCGGTCGCAGACACTCGCGATCGTCGACCCGCAAGCGGGCATCGACCGCCGCTGCGAGGCGCAGCATGGTCAGACGCTCCTGTGCAGAGGCCGAGGCCGGCCCGCGATGATTGGGAAGATGGCACGGAATCAGACGCAACTCATCCAGTGCCAGCGCCTTGAGTGCTGCAAGTGCCGCGGCGATATGACCGTTATGAACCGGATCGAACATGCCACCCATCACTCCGATGAGCGGCGCCCGTCGTTCATCAAACTCCAGACCTGCCGCCAGCACTTTATTCCCCTCGCTTGCCATTAAAGTGCCTTACTGGCGGATGTGGCCATCTCCGAGCACGATGTATTTCTGCGAGGTCAGCCCCTCCAGCCCTACCGGTCCCCGGGCGTGCAGTTTGTCTGTGGAGATACCGATCTCCGCACCCAGGCCATATTCAAATCCGTCGGCGAAGCGGGTCGAGGCATTGACCATGACGGAACTGGAATCCACTTCGCGCAGGAAACGCTGCGCGCGGCCAATATCTTCAGTGATGATCGCTTCGGTATGCGCTGAGCTGTAGCGTGCGATGTGTGCCATTGCCTCGTCGAGATCGGCAACCACACGAATCGACAGGATCGGGGCGAGGTACTCGGTACCCCAATCCTCTTCTGTGGCCGGCACAGCATCGTCAATCAGGGCCCGCGTTTTCTCGCAGCCGCGCATTTCGACACCGGCGGCGCGGTAAGCCTCTGCCAGTCTCGGCAGCACTGCACCAGCAACGCCTTGCGCGACCAGCAAAGACTCCATGGTATTACAGGTGCCATAACGATGTGTCTTGGCATTCACGGCAACCCTGAACGCCTTGTCCAGGTCAGCGCGGTCATCGACATAGACGTGACAGTTGCCATCCAGATGCTTGATCACCGGAACACGCGCCTCTTTGCTGATGCGCTCGACCAGCGACTTGCCGCCACGGGGGACGATCACATCCACATACGTCGGCATGGTAATGAGTCGGCCCACGGCCTCGCGGTCGGTGGTTGCCACTACCTGCACCGCATGCTCGGTAATCCCCGCTGCACGCAGCCCTTCGGCAATACAGGACGCAATCGCCTGATTGGAATGAATCGCTTCAGAGCCACCACGCAGGATGACTGCGTTGCCGGATTTCAGGCACAGGCTTGCTGCCTCGCAGGTCACATTGGGGCGCGACTCGTAAATGATGCCGACCACTCCAAGTGGCACACGCATCTTGCCGACCTGAATGCCGGAAGGACGAAAGCGCATATCGGTGATCTCGCCGACGGGATCTGGAAGATCAGCCACCTGCCGCAACCCTTCGATCATGCCGTCGATGCGCCCAGGCGTCAGTTCCAGCCGGTCCAGCATCGCGGCATCGAGGCCCTTCTCGCGGCCGGCGGCGAGGTCACGCCGATTCGCCAGCTCAAGCTGACCGCGATGGCGTTGAATGCTCTCTGCCATGGCCAGCAACGCCCCATTCTTCTGCGCCGTCGTCGCTCGCGCAGTCACGCGTGCCGCCGCCCGAGCCCGCTGGCCGAGCGTCGTCATATAGCTGTCTATATCCAGAACTGTTGCCATTACCCGATACCGAGGCCGTGTCGCGATGAGCGCGCTTCTTTAAAGGGGCGCATTATAGCCTCGCGGCGGGGGTGCAGACAAAATATAACGGGCGCGCCATC
>CAIRBI010000192.1 GCA_903876785.1 uncultured Gammaproteobacteria bacterium | reverse complement strand
GAAACTGAGATAGACCTCTGCATAGATGGTGGCGATGCTGGCGATAGCGGCCAGAAAGGTACTCATTCTGCCGACGATCAAAATGCTGCCGGCGGCGATTGTCACCAGATGCAGAAGTCCAAGGCCGCTGACCATTCCTCCACAGCTGTATGCAATGAGGGCCAAAGCCAGGATGTCCGCAATGAAAACCGACCCGAGCAAGCTCTCTCTGGCTCTGAGATCCGGGCCGGGTCTTATCAGGGCAATCAGCAGTGCACTGAAGATTCCGTAAGCGATCAGGATGTCCTGAAACATGTCGGGATCATGGCTGCCGAGCTGAGTGGTGGCGGGACTGGCCAGAAAAGTAACCATCAATACGAGTGCGAGAATGACCCGATAGATATTGTAGATCTGCAGAATGCGATGGTTTTGGTCTGACTGAGTGCTCACGTCCATGGCGATCGGGGGTTTCCGGTCCGGAGAGTTCTTGTTGGGAAATTCCTGGCGAGGTGATTTGCGTTTTGCTTAAGCGGTTTGTTTGTCGGACAATATCCCACTTGTTTGACAATAGCCATAAGTGCCTTTCGGGCAATTGAGGAGTGTATGCCAGGGCGTTTAACCGTTGTTATGGCCCAGCTGAATCTGCTGGTAGGGGACATCAAGGGCAACACAGAGCGGGTGATTGCTGCGGCGCAACAGGCCATCGTCGAGCACGCCGCCGACATCATCGCCTTTCCGGAACTGACACTGACCAGTTATTCCCCCGAGGATCTGCTTTTGCGGCCAAGCCTGCAGACTCGTATCGACAAGGCGCTGCAGCGCCTGCTCTCTGCGAATCTGCCTGTGCACATGCTGATTGGGTATCCGTTGCGTGAGGGTGGCCGCCTCTACAATGCTGTCTCTCTCATCAAAGGCCGGGAAATTCTCGGCACTTACCGCAAGCAGTGCCTGCCCAACTATCAGGTGTTTGATGAGCGCCGCTATTTCTCGCCGGGGCGCGAGCCGTGCGTTGTGAGCGTCAACGGCATCACGGTGGCTATGACGATTTGCGAAGACATGTGGGAGGAGGGGCCAACAAGGCAGGCCGCCGAAGCCGGTGCGAGTCTGCTCATCAATATCAACGCATCGCCTTTTCACCGCAACAAGGGCGCGGAGCGCGCGGCATTGCTGCGCGCGCGGGCGCTGCAGGCGGATGTTCCGATTGTGTATGTCAATCTCGTGGGAGGGCAGGATGAGTTGGTGTTTGATGGCTCCTCCATGGCGGTCAATGCCGAAGGCGAGTGCTGCGTTCAGGCTCCATCGTTCGAGGAAGGCCTGTTTCCTGTCCATCTTGAGGTGCTTCCCGGTGATGCGAAGCGCGCACGTCTGAGCATGATGACAGGCGAATCGACCGCTGCGGACGGCATAGATGCCGGTTTGTACAAGGCGCTGGTGCTGGGTGTTCGCGATTACGTCAACAAGAATGGTTTCAAGGGCGTCGTGCTCGGACTTTCCGGCGGGATAGACTCGGCTCTGACACTGGTGATTGCGGCAGATGCATTGGGTGCCGATCGCGTTCAGGCGGTGATGATGCCATTTACTTACACCTCGCAGCTAAGTCTCGAACAGGCGCGCGCGCAGGCCGAGCGGCTGGGCATCCACTACAGTGTGATTCCGATCAACAACGCCTATCAAAGCTTCACGACCGCTCTTGAAAATGAGTTTGCGGGGCTGTCTGCCGATGTCACCGAACAGAATATCCAGGCGCGCTGCCGGGGTGTGCTGCTGATGGCTATCTCCAACAAGAAGGGAGTGCTGGTATTGACCACCGGCAACAAGAGTGAGATCGCGGTGGGTTACTGTACGCTGTACGGCGACATGGCGGGTGGTTTCGATGTATTGAAAGACGTCCCCAAGACAGTGGTCTATCGACTCTGTGAATACCGTAATGCACAGACTGATGCGCGGGCGAACCCCGTCATTCCGAAAGCCGTTATCGACCGTCCGCCTTCCGCCGAACTGGCGCCTGGGCAGGTGGATCAGGATAACCTGCCGCCGTATGACGAACTCGACGCCATCCT
>CAIRBI010000191.1 GCA_903876785.1 uncultured Gammaproteobacteria bacterium | reverse complement strand
TGCAAGGCAATTGCGGGTGCGCAATCTTGGTGGAATCATAATTCTGGATTTCATCGATATGGTCGATCCGGAACATCAGCGACAAGTGCTGCGGACGCTCGCAAAAGCGCTGGAGAAGGATCATGCGCGCACCATGATCACTGGCATGTCCGAACTCGGGCTGGTGGAAATGACGCGCAAGCGTACGCGCGAGAGTCTCGAACAATCACTGTGCAGCGAATGTGTTGTTTGCAAGGGCCGCGGTAGGCAGAAAACAGCGGAGACCATTTGTTACGAAATTTTTCGGGAGATCCTGCGGGTTGCGAGGGTCTACGAGAACGATGTCATTCTCGTCGTGGCATCGCAGGGTGTCGTCGACAGACTGCTGGACGAGGAGTCCAGCACCCTTGCCGATCTGGAAGAATTAATCGGCAAGACGGTCAGGTTTGAGGTGGAACCCATGTATACTCAAGAGCAGTTCGACGTGGTGTTGTTTTAGCGCCAGCCCGTGAATCGCCCGTGAAAATTAGCACCTTAAGCCACAATGATAGCCAACCTGCTGAAAAAGACGCTTTCGTCGCTGTTGACCACTTGCGTGGTGATGCTGTTGCTGCTGGCTGTCTATGTCAGTCTGGGGCGGCAATTGCTGCCCTACGCAGTCAATTACCGCGCTGATGTTGAATCCCGTCTCGAAGCTGCAATCGGCCAGCAGGTTCGCATCGGCGCGTTGAGCGGCAGCTGGAATGGTCTCAACCCGCTTCTCTCTCTGCAGCGGGTTCTCATCTCTCCCTTGTCGCGCCTCGATACCGGTCAGGCGCTGCTCATCGATACCCTCACCCTCGAAGTGGACGTACTTGCCAGCATGCTTGCCAGGCAAGTGATTCTGCATAACGTGGACCTGCAGGGGCCGGAGTTCACTGTCGTCGAACTGGAAGATGGGCGCTGGCAGCTGCAAGGCTTTGCCATGCCGGCAGGGCCCGGGATGACGGCGGACCAGCTACTGCAGCTGGTTTCCCGCTTTCAGGAGCTGAGCCTCAGCAATGTCACCTTCACCGTACTGCGCAGCGATGGGCGCACCCAGGTGTTCGAGCGTAGCCACATGCAGATGCGCAATCGAGGCGATCAGCATTTTCTCTATCTGGATATTCTGCGGGAACCGTCAGATTCCACGCTGAGCATTGCTGCCGAATTGTCGGGCAACACTGTCAGGGCGCTGTCTGGAGAAGTGCATGTGCGGGTTCCGCAAGGCGACTATTCGCTGCTGGCCGCCGGGCGCTACGCGGACCTGGTGGACCTGCAGGTGCTTGAGGGTGGCGGCGAGTTGTGGCTGCAATTCAGCGATGGCCTGCTGGAGTCCGTGCAGGGCGATGTCAGTCTGGGGCGCCTGCTGCTAAGCCCTCTGCAGCAGCCCGCTGACGACGCAGTCACCGATGTCGCAGTCACCGACGTCAAGAGCCAATTCTTCGTGCGCCGCAACTCGGGGGAGGACACCTCCGATCAGTCAACCCACTCTTGGGAGTTGTGGCTGAATGACCTGAGTTTTCAGTGGGACGCATTGCGCTGGCGCGAGAGCGATCTGTATGTCTCGTACTCTCCTGAAGATTCTGTGCAACTGCTGGCGGATTCCTTTAATCTCGGGATTGCGACAGGGCTTGTAAGCCAGCTTGATCTGCTCGCACCTGCGGCCGACATTCAGCTCTCCGAGCACAATCCCCGTGGCGAACTTCGTAATCTGGATTTTTTGTGGTCACTGCGTAACACCGACTCGGACGAACAGACGCAACCGCAAATTCCAGAAGTGGGCGTGCAGGAAGCGGGTGGCGTGACCCTCTCTGCCAATCTTGAAGATGTCGGCTTCAGTGCCCGAGGAACTGCACCAGCGCTGTGGGGTGTCGATGGCTATGCACAAATCACCTTCGATGCAGCCACGCGCGCCCTTGCCGGCATGGTGGAGGTGGATTCGTCGCGGTTCATGATCCAGCTGCCTCAGTTGTTCAATGATGCCTGGGCCTACGACTATGCAAACGGTCGCGTGAATTTCTCTCTGGACATGACCGACGGTCAGCATTTGCGGCTTGCCAGCAGCGTCATCGTGGCGCGCTCCGACATGATCGACGGCCGGGCACAGTTCGCCACGGAATTTCGCCGGACTGCTGCCGGCGAGCTGAGTTCCACTCTGGAGTTGATGGTGGGTGCTCTGCAGGCGGATGTCAGCAAGAAGTCGCTGTATCTGCCCCGTGGACCGGCCGTGCCTGACAATCAGCGCAACGTGATGAATTGGCTGGACGGTGCAATTCTGGGCGGCAACGCCACGCAGAGTGGTCTGATCTTCAGGGGTTCGGACCTGCCGGGTTCGACGCCGGAGGAGAAGACGCTGCAGATGTTCTACAACGTCGAAGGCGGCACGTTGCTATTCGATTCGCAGTGGCCTGCACTCGAAAATCTGCTCGGGCATGTGGTGATCAGTGATCTCAATGTCGATATCCAGATGGAGTCCGGTGAATCCCTGGATATCGGTTTCGATGCGACCACTGCCTCCATCCGCCCCGGCCCCGATGATATCAGCAGCGTGCTTAGCGTCAGCGGGCAGGGAAGGGGGCTGGCGCAGCAGGGGCTTCGCTACCTGCAGGAGACGCCGGTAACACGTGGTTTTGGCAGCTATCTCGCCAGCTGGCAAGCTACGGGAGAGGTCGGATTGAATCTGGAACTGCGCATCCCGCTGGGACAGACTGACATCATCCCTCAGGTCGACGTCAGTCTGGCATTGCTCGACAATTCTCTATTCATGCCTGAATTCGATCTGAATTTTTCAGAGCTGGGCGGGCAGTTGCGCTTCAATAGCCAGACTGGCCTGCAGGGTGATGCCATGCAAGCGAGCCTCTTCGGGCATCCGGTCTCCGTCGCGCTGCGGAGTGAGACTGATGCAGTGCGGGGGACAGCAACTGTTGTCGAACTTGCCGGGAGGACTGGCATGCAGGCGCTGCGCGATTGGCCGAGGCAAAGCGAGTTCGTGAAGGGGCTGTTGCGTCGTGCGGACGGTGAAGTTGACTACCTGGCGCGTCTAGACGTCACACAGGCGCCTGCGGACGATAACGGTGCTTCCCCACTACCGCAGCAGAGCCTGGCGATTTCCTCCGACCTGCGCGGTGTGACGCTGGATTACCCTGAACCGCTGGGCAAAGGGGTAAATTCCGCACTCCCTCTCAGCCTGAGCATTGATTTTCATGAGGATAGTCAGGATCTGGGCGTCTCTCTCGGGGCCTTGGGTTCGATGACTATCGGACTGGATCAGGGGCAGGTGCGCAATGGCCTGGTATTTCTCGGGCAGCGCGACGAGGGGGTCACGATTCGTCGTCTGGATGCCGAAGCTCCGGGCATCGACGTGGTGGGCCAGCTGTCGCGATTCAATTATGACGAATGGATCGCCGCCCTGAGTCCGCCGACCGTCATGGGGGCAAATCCCGCGTCAGATGCCGCAGCGAATTTCTCCAGTCTGCGCGAAGCCGTCAACGTCGTTGATGTGACTCTCGGAAAAGCGGTGGTGTTTGGGCAGAGCGTCGAAAACGTCAATGTGCAGATCGCGAGTGAAGAGCGCGACTGGCTATTGTCGCTGGCCAGCGAGGCGGTCGCAGGTGACATTCGCGTTCCCTACCGTATTGGCGTGCCGCTGGATGTTCATCTGACACATCTGCGCCTGCCCCCGGCCGATGTCTCGCGGTCAATGATTGACCTCAAAGCCACTTTGGAAGAAGTTGCCCGGGCTGCAGTCCAGCGTCCGGAGAGCGGAGTGGCTGCAAAGTCCGGATTGTTGTTCCTCGCCCCGGAGCCGATGGAGAGAATTGATCCCTTGCTGGCGTTCGATCCAAGGCGCCTGCCTCGGCTGCGGCTGGTGGCGGATGAGGTGTTCCGCGGAGCGGCGGATTTCGGCAGCTGGCAGTTTACGCTGGAGCCTGCCGAAAGCGGGGCCGAGTTCACAGACCTGATTGTCAATGCCCGGGGGTTGCAGGCCGGCCGCGAGGGAGAAGAGGCGCGCTTCCTCTGGAACTTTGATGGCGTGAATCATCACAGCTATCTGAACACAGTGCTGCAGGCAGGCGATATCGCGGGGGTTCTGAGTGCTTTTGGCTACGCCCCCAGCCTTGAAAGTACGACTGCCGAGTTTCATGCCAATCTCGATTGGCCGGGCAGCCCCGCATTCTTCGCGGTTGACGGATTAAGTGGCGACATGGACATGAAGATTGAGGACGGGCGTTTTCAGCAGGGTGGCGCAGGAGCGGCTAACAGCGCGCTCAAACTGATCAGTATCATCAATTTCGACGCGCTGGTCCGGCGCCTGCGGTTCAGTGATGACCTGTTCAGCAGCGGCCTTTCCTACGAGGAAATCAACGGGTTCATGACGCTGAACAAGGGAATCGTTAATATCCAGGACAGACTGCAGATCATCGGTCCGGCCAGCCTTTTCCAGGTGAGTGGGCAGCTCGATCTGGTCCGGCAGACTATCGATGGTAGTTTGTTTATCACGTTGCCGGTCAGCGACAATATTCCCTGGATGAGCGGAATCGCGGTGCTCAACAACCTGATCAACTGGCAGGTCGCTGTCGGCGTGTTTCTGTTTGATCAGATATTCGGTGACCAGGTGGACAGCCTGACCAGTGCCCAGTACACCTTGCAGGGACCTTGGGAGGGCTTGGAGCCGCGCTTGAATCAGGTCTTCGGGACGCCATCGGAGGCGGCGCCGGATGCGGCCGCTCAGCCAGTGCAGGGGGCGACTCCGGGCGCTCCCCAGAATCCAGCTGTTACACACTAGGAGCAGGGCGAGGCAATGAACAACAAGGCAGCAGTGGTGCAGATGATCAGCACGGCCAGCGTGGAAACCAATCTCAAGGCTGCGGGCCGTCTGATCGACGAGGCAGCGGACGCGGGAGCCAGCCTGGTGCTGCTGCCGGAAAATTTCGCGGTGCTGGATGGCGGGCCCCTCGGCCAGTTTGCCGAGATCGAAGGGGATTCCAGCGCTTTGCTGCAGAAGTTTCTTTCTGGAAAGGCTCGCGAGCACGGAATTCATCTGATAGCGGGCACGATGCCTATGAAGTCGCGGCCCCTGCCTCTGACCACCACAGTGTCTGGATTGAGCGTTCCTGCTCCGGATATCATTGCCGACGGTCGTGTGCGCCCCGCCAGTCTTGTCTATGATCCCCGCGGAGAGTTGGTTGCACGTTACGACAAGATGCACCTTTTCGATGTCGAGGTCGATGATCCGCAGGCACGTTATATGGAATCGCGCAGCTTTGAGCCCGGCGATACCGTAGTCTCTGTGCAGACGCCACTGGGTTGCGTGGGGTTGAGTATCTGTTACGACCTGCGCTTTCCCGAACTCTATCGTCGCCTGCTCGAAAAGGGTGCGGAGCTGTTGACCGTGCCGTCCGCCTTCACTCGCGTCACGGGTGAGGCGCACTGGGAAGTTCTGCTGCGCGCGCGCGCGATCGAGAATCAGTGTTATGTACTCGCTGCCAACCAGGGCGGTGTGCATAACGCAACCCGCGAGACCTATGGACACTCGATGATTGTGGATCCCTGGGGTCGTGTGCTGGCGCGCGTGGAGAAAGGCGAGGGCGTTGCGCTAGCGTCGATCGACATAGCCGGGTTGCACGAACTGCGGCGGAAGATGCCCGTGCAGACGCATCGCAGACTGTAGTGCTGACTGTTGAGGATATTCCCTCTCGGTTGAACCCTTGACCACATTTCCCGTATTATTCGCGGCCTTTCAGCGGGTTGCCACACGATGGAGTTATTGAACAGTGAAAATTGACATAAGTCTGTTGACGAATCTGGTGGCCCTGGGCCTGGTGCTGCTGGGTCTGGTGCTACCCGAGCCCATCGCCCCCTGGGTCACCAGCGTCGGCGCCTTCGCGCTCTCCGGCAGTATTACCAACTGGTTGGCTATCCATATGCTGTTCGAGCGGGTCCCGGGCTTCTATGGCTCAGGAGTCGTTCCACTGCACTTCGAGGAATTCAAGCGCGGCATCCGCAAAATGATCATGCAGCAGTTCTTCAGCGAAGAGAACATTGCCAAATTCATGCACGAAACCGGCAGCATGGCGAGCAGCCTGGATGCAGAGATACTCAAGCTGATCGAGAAGCTTGACCTGAACAAGGCGTTCGAGTCTCTTCTGGACGTGATAATGGGGTCCTCGTTTGGAACCATGCTGGGAATGTTTGGCGGGCGTGATGCTCTCAACCCCCTGCGTGAGCCGTTTGTGCGCAAGATGCGTGACTACTTTCGGGATGTTGTCGATACAGATGCGTTTCGTGAAAGCGTAGCCGAGGGGATTGCCAAAGCAGGCGCGGGAAAGGAGTCGCTCTACACCCGCGTCGAGCATATTGTAGACCGGCGTCTTGACGAGTTGACCCCGCAGTTGGTGAAGGAAATTGTGCAGGCGATGATCAAGAAGCACCTGGGGTGGCTGGTCGTCTGGGGCGGGGTGCTTGGTGGCCTGATTGGTATAGTTGCTAAAGCTGTGGGTTGGTAGTGTCTGTGCGCTTCACTACAAAAATAGAACGCATGTTCTATCTTTTTTTCTGTTAGCGACTGTGCTTTTCTCTATCCGGCTCCCTAGACGGGCTCAGTGTCTTTTTAATTGGCAATGAGAATAATTCTTTCATGTTTTCAGCGGGTTGAATAATTCTTGATCGTCGAGGGCTGACGTCCCAGAATGTAAGCTCTCCAGATGGTGACGAGGTACTGACTCAATTGTATTATTTTGTATCAATAGATGTAAAACCCCCTTTCCTGTAATACAATGCCCGCCGTTGAAAATGATCCCACAGATCAGCGCTCAAGATAGCTGATTGTTTTTGAAACCAATTTCGAGATAGGACTGAGTAATCTACTATGGCAAGACCAGTTGAGTTTGAGTACAACGATGTATTGACGAATGCGATGGAGCAATTCTGGCGTGAAGGTTTCGAAGCCAGCTCTGTGCAGAAGTTGTTGGATGTTACCGGCATCAACCGTGGCACTTTGTACAATTCGTTCGGCGACAAGGACACTTTCTTCAAGGCCTGTCTGGATCACTACAACAAGTTGATCGCAAAAGACCTGGACGCCTCCCTGAACAATGCTGACCTGGCACCCTGGGCCGCAATCGAGAAGTATCTTGATCTGGCTGTGCTGTCCGTCAGCAACAAGCAGCGCAGCATGGGCTGCCTGCTGGTGAACTCCCTGTGTGAAAGCATCAATTACGACAAAGAAATTCAGAAGATCGTGCGCAATTCCTTTGCCGTGGTCCGCAAAGCACTGGTCAAGCGTCTGAAAGACGCGGAAAAGGACGGCAAACTGAAGAGTGGTGCTTCCGTCGAATTCGCTGCCGACCTGCTCATGAATACCTTATATGGCCTGCGTGTCAATTCACGCGATGCCAAGCCAGTCAAGCAACTTGCTGAAATCGTTAAGTTTACGGTCGATTCTCTGAAGTAATGTCGCCTTTTCCTGGCCGCCGCATCAGGGGATTGGCGGGGTCGCAAGCAAAGGGATGGTGGCGTCAGGCACCATCCCTTTCGTCTTGCAGATTGTCTATCAGGAGCCTCGTTCTGGCTATTGTAGAGTGATCGATATCGGGTATACTTGGTCCCTGAGTTGCGGTTGGTACGGCATTTTTTGCATCAAAAATAAGAATCGGTCAGCATTTCTGATCCATGGATTTCAAGGTAGGTAGAGAAAAATGAGAAAGCTTGCTAGCACAAAAAAACTGGACGAAAGTAACGTTGACCTGACCCCCATGCTCGACGTGGTGTTCATCCTTCTGATCTTCTTCGTTGTAACTGCGACATTCCTGTCCGAGACTGCCATCGACGCGGCCAGCACGCCAAATAGCGATGCACCTCCTCAGGATCTGCAGAACGAGGATAAGAAAAACATATTGGTTGAACTGGGCGCCAACAACGACATAATCCTGAATGGTGAGCCCCGTCCGGTTCTGCTTAGCCAGATTCGTTCCAACATCGACCGTCTCAAGGCAGAAAATCCCTCTGCTACTTTGATCGTCAAGCCACATAGCCGTTCCAACGTACAGACGCTGGTGGCGGTGATGGATGCGGCAAGACAGGCCGGCATCTCTGGAATTTCCATAGTAGAGCCCTGATTCAAAAGGCTTTAGTCAGTTTTCTTGACACTTAAAACGCACCCCTCGAGGTGCGTTTTTCGTTTCCGGCAGGGTCAACTTCACTAGGTGCCTTTATGCAGAGTCTCTGGAATGAAAGCGAGGCCGCCGGTTTTGCCGTCGACGCGCGGCTGGGGTTGCGTGTTTATAGTTCTCGTTTACTGGGCCGGGATGCGGATCTGGTGCTGCACGGTGGTGGCAATACTTCAGTCAAGGGAGCAGTGGCCAATGTCTTTGGCGTGAACGAAGAAGTGCTTTACGTCAAGGGCTCCGGATGGGATCTGCAGACCATCGCTGCTGTCGGCTTTGCACCCGTCCGCCTGAAATATCTGCAACGGCTCGCGGACCTGCCTGCGCTCTCGGACACGGCGATGATGCGCGAACTTCGGCTTGCGCTCCTCGATCCTTCAGCACCCACGGCATCTGTCGAAGCCATCCTGCATGCCCTGATTCCCGCGCGCTATGTGGATCATACTCACGCCGATGCCGTGGTGGCCATCAGCAATACCCCTGGTGGTGAGGCTAAACTCCGGGAGCTGTATGGCGACTCGGTGCTGATCCTGCCTTATGTCATGCCGGGTTTCATTCTCGCCCGGCAGGTGTATGAGGCCACCCGCAATGCGGATTGGAGCAGGCTGCGTGGGATTGTATTGCTGCATCACGGCATCATCACTTTCGATGACGACTGCCGCGCGAGCTATGAGCGCATGATCGAGCTGGTCAGTCAGGCTGAAGATTATCTGCAACAGCAGGGTGCGATGACGCAATTGGCGCAAGCCCGCTATGTTCCCTTGGCCATTGATCTGGCTCAGCTGGCCGGTCTGCGGCAAGCCGCCAGTGCGATGATGGGCTCACCAGTGCTGGTACGTTGGGATCGTTCCACGGAGGCGGTGGGTTATTCGACTCTGCCAAACATAGCCGACATTGCGGTGCGCGGCCCGCTGACCCCCGACCACAGTATCCACACCAAGATCTTCGCGGCGATTTTTGACGAGAATCCACAGCCAGGGCTGCAGCTATTTCAGTCTGACTATAAAGCCTATTTTCAGCGTCACTCATCCGCTCATCACACCTGCCTCGACACCGTGCCGCGATTCGGCGTCTGGAAGGACAAGGGCATGCTCTACATCGCGCCCGATGCCAAACGTCTGGGAGTCGTCGCCGATATCTCTGCCCACACCATGAAAGCCATACAGTGGGGCGAGGCACTGGGGGGCTGGATGGCCTTGCCACACCAGGACCTGTTCGACATCGAGTATTGGGAACTGGAACAGGCCAAACTCAATCGTGGTCAGGTGCGCGGCGAATTCGAGGGGCGCGTGGTCGTGGTGACCGGCGCTGTGTCCGGGATCGGCAAAGCGTGTGTCGAAGCATTTCTCGCCAAAGGTGCCGCTGTGGTGGCGCTGGACATCAACCCACAGATCACCAGTGCCTGGAAATCCGCTCAGGTGTTGGGGTTGGTCTGCGACGTGACCGACGCCCAGCAGATCACCGAGGTCTTGCAGCAAGCCATTGCTGCTTTCGGTGGTATCGATGTGCTGGTCAGCAATGCGGGCAATTTCCCGCCGAGCCGTCCGCTGCAGAACATGGACGAGCAGACCTGGGATCAGTCGATGAGCCTCAATCTTGGCTCTCACATGAAGATGCTGCGCGCCTGCATCCCGTTTATGGAGCAGGGTCTGGATGCATCCGTGGTGTTCATCGGCTCCAAGAACGTGCCGGCGCCGGGTCCGGGAGCGGGCGCCTATTCGGTCGCCAAGGCCGGACTCGCACAATTGGCACGCGTGGCGGCGCTGGAACTTGGCAGCAAGGGCATTCGCGTCAATACCATCCACCCGAATGCCGTATTCGACACCGGGCTGTGGACAGACGAGGTGTTGGCGCAACGCGCCAGCAGCTACCAGTTGAGTGTCGACGAGTACAAGAAGAACAACGTTCTGGGTCGTAGCGTCGGTTCCCGCGATGTCGCCAGACTGGCGGTGCTGATGGCGGGCGAAGGCTTTGCCTGCACTACTGGCGCGCAGGTGCCGGTCGATGGCGGCAACGACAGGGTGATCTGATGCAGGTTAACGGACAGCCCCAGCGCACGATCTGGTTCGATGAGGCGCAGCAATGCGTCAGGATCATCGATCAGACACTGCTGCCTCATCATTTCAACATTCTCAGTCTGCACACGCTGGACTCGGCCTGCCACGCCATCATCAGCATGCAGGTACGCGGGGCGCCGTTGATCGGGGTCACGGCGGCTTTCGGTGTCTATCTTGGTCTGCGCGAGGGCAACGCCGAACTGGTCGGTATCTGCGCGCGTCTGCTGAAGACCCGCCCCACCGCCGTCAATCTGCGCTGGGCACTGGAACGAGTGCAGTCCGAGCTTCTGCCGCTTGCAGCCGGGGAGCGCCCCGCCGCCGCACTGACTCTTGCGCGGTTGATGGCAGACGAAGACGCCGCCGCCTGCAGCGCCATCGGGGACCACGGACTGCCATTGCTGGAGCAGGTGTGGACAGAGAAGCGCCGCAGCAATCCCACTGCCGCATGTCTCAACGTGCTGACTCACTGTAACGCCGGCTGGCTGGCGACCGTGGATTGGGGCACGGCACTGGCGCCGATCTATAAGGCACACTTCAAGGGCATCCCCGTGCATGTGTGGGTGGATGAGACGCGGCCGCGCAACCAGGGCGCCTTCCTCACCGCGTGGGAG
>CAIRBI010000190.1 GCA_903876785.1 uncultured Gammaproteobacteria bacterium | reverse complement strand
GCCTTCAACACCGTCACCTGCAGCTCTTCTTCATCGCTGTCCACCCGCAGTTGCAACACCGCGCTGGAATGGCGGACATGGCGATGGTGGAAGAGGATGCCCAGCGTCCTCCCCGTGCTAGCTGCCAGTTGCAGACGCCGGATGTGCTTGCCGGAGAGTTTGTCCGGCCAGGCCAGCACCAGCGCACAGGCCTCATTCTGCAAAGCCTTCTCCATGCTCCACAGCGCCTGTACAGGTGTTGCACGATCCGGACTGACGACGATGATCTGCCCGGTGGCAATGCCCGCCTGAGTGAGTGCTGGCGCATAAGGCAGGCAGGGCGGGGAGACCCACAGTATCCACTTACCTTGCTGGCTCAGGTTGCGCAGCAGTGGCAGCACCAATTGCAGCTCGCCAGCGCCCCAGAGCGGGGTGATGATTTCGACCAGGGCGCTGGCGGGCCAACCTCCCCAGGGCAAGCAGGCATTCAATGCCGGATACCCACTGCAAAACCCCGGCAGATGCTTGTTCTGTGTGGAGCTGGCAGCGAGCTGATGCTCACCTCCACGCCACAGCAAAGAGCTGTTCAGCAGAGATTCGAGGGATTTTGGGGTGTCGAGATTCGCCATAATACTGTACATATTAACAGTATTAAAACCTTCGGCAAGACAGAGATAAGAGGTGTTCCGAACAGATATCTTGACTTAATTTACACTCAGTCATTTTTATGATTGTCAAACTGGAATTATTATAATAATCTTCAGTCACTTAGCCTGATTAGCTTAACAGGCTTCTCAGATTACAACTTTAATAGACTGGAAAGCCGGGTAATTAATGAAGCAAAAACCAGACATGCTCATGGTGGTTGTTGTCCTGTTTGCCTTGGGAGTTCTTGCAAGCGGGGTTGTACAAAGTGGCCTGCTCTGAGCTGGCCTGCTCTGCCATTCGATTTCACTGCGGCTGGTAAGTCTTCCCGTCGCTCACAATTCTATCCATCCGGATATCCCAATCCTGCGCCTCCAGTGCGGGCACGCTCTGACATTCGTGCGCCACGCCAATCAACCTCGGGCTATGCCTCCTGCGCCTGAAAGCAAACGTGCGGTCGTAGAAACCCTTGCCCATCCCCAGCCGGTTGCACGCCGCATCGAAACCCACCAGCGGCACGAACACCAGATCGAGTGCTCGGGCCGGAATGAGCGCCGCAGTGCGCAGGCGTGGCTCATAGATTCCCCAGCGATTCGTCTGCAGCACATCGCCGCTGCGAAAGCGCACAAACAGGAGTGCATTTTTCTTGTGTGGGTGTATTACGGGAAGATAGCAGAGTTGCCCGCGTTCCAGCGCCGCAGCCATCAGCAGGCCGGGGTCGATCTCGCCGTCGCCGGGCAGGTAGAAGGCGATGCGTCTGGCGCAGTGGAAGTAGCGTTTACCGGCGACCCGATCGTACAAGCGCGAGGCCGCGGCGTCCTGCTCCCTGGGAGTCAGCTGACGTCGGCGGTGCCTGAGGGATTTGCGTAACGAGGCGCGCTCGGATGGGGTCATGGCATACAGGCAGAAGAGAAAGTGAAGCTACCCGGAGCACCGCTACCAGAATAGTCCTGAACCGAAGGGTTCAGGTGGTGACTCCAGCGGTACATAAGGCTTTCCGTCGAGCGGACATGCACAACAGCACCTTGCAAAGAGCCTCCGGTTTAACAATATCGGCTCAAGAACATTTCTGATTGGCTAATGCTCTAGGTAACTCTGGATCGAGTATATACAACTTGATTGGGGCTATCGATAGCCGGGTGGAACTTTTTTCCGGGCCTGTGCAGGGCTTGCGAAAGCAGCCCTCAAGTGATCTCGATCTGGCGATTTATCTGCAGGCTGCGGTCGATCTTGTCTTCCAGTGTCTTGATCTGCTGCACGGTGATGTGACGGCTTTCGTTGAGTTGCTGGCTCTTGCCGAGCATCTCGTGGGTGATATTCAAGGCAGCCATCACGGCGATTTTCTCAAGGCCATGGATGTTGCCACGGGACTTGATCTTGCGCATGTTCTCGTCGAGATAGCGGGCGGACTTAAGCAGAGCATCCTGTTCCGAGGGAGGGCAGCTGACCTGATATTCCTTGTCGAGAATCTTGACCACTACGGCGCCGGGGGTATTTTCTTCAGGGCTCATGCGTTTTCTCTTGTTCTGCAGGAAGGGCGATTATCAGGGCTGTTATCCGGCCCAGCTAGACGGACTGTGTCTGTTCCATTGACTTCAGTCTGTTGAGCACAGATTCAAGGCGGGTCTTGGCCAGTTTGTTATTTTCAAGCAGTTGCTGACGTTCAGATTGCCAGCTATGCTCCTTCGCCCTTAACTGCTGATTTTCTCTCTTCATTGTTGCGCAAAGTTCAATGAGAGCATCGATCTTTTGATCCAGCGTGTTAAATCTTTCGTCATTCATTATTATGTTCGCTTTGCACAAACCCACTGGGATAATGGCAGTTACTATAGAGCTGAGACCCGGGCCGGTCAATCGCGGCATATGCAATCCAGCGCAGATCTAATCAAGGCAGACCATGACCAGCATTTATGAAGAAGTCGTCAGACGGCGCAAAGAATTGATGCAACAGATGGAGCCCAACAGCATTGCTCTGCTGTGTGCAGCGCCTCCGAGCACGCGCAGCAATGACACCGAATATCTTTATCGCCAGAACAGTGATTTCTACTATCTCACCGGATTCACAGAGCACGACGCGCTGCTCGCGCTCATTCCCGGCCGTGAACAGGGAGAGGTGGTGCTATTTTGTCAGGAGAAAGACAAGACCCGCGAATTGTGGACCGGCGTTCTGATGGGTCCGGAGCAAGCCATCAAAGAACTGCAGATCGATGATGCCTTTCCGATTGGCGACATAGACGACATCCTGCCCGGCCTCATCGAAGGTCGTGACCGCGTGTACTACTCCATGGGCAAGGATCAGCGCTTCGATCAGCGCGTGATGGACTGGGTGAAAGTCATTCGCGGCAAAGTACGTCAAGGCGCGCACCCCCCCGGCGAGTTTCTGGTGCTGGATCATCTGCTCAACGAGATGCGGCTGATCAAGAGTCCGCTGGAAATCAAACTGATGGAGAAAGCCGGTGCCATCTCGGTGCAGGCTCACAAGCGTGCCATGTCCGTTTGCCGTCCGGGGCTGCACGAATATCAACTGGAGGCAGAGCTGCTGCATGAATTCGTGCGCTCCGGCAGCCGTGCCCCGGCCTACAACAACATCGTCGCCGGGGGCAAGAACGCCTGCATTCTTCACTACATCGAGAACAACGCACAGCTCAAGGATGGAGATCTGGTGCTGATCGATGCGGGTTGCGAGTACGAATATTATGCCGCAGACATCACGCGCACCTTTCCCGTGAACGGACGTTTCAGTACCGAGCAACGCGCGCTTTACGAGATTGTGCTCAAGGCGCAACTCGACGCCATCAAAGTCATTAAACCTGGCACCCCCTGGGACGAGCCACACAATGTCACCGTGCGCGTGATTACTCAGGGGCTGGTCGATCTCGGTCTGCTCAAGGGCGATGTTCAGGAATTGATCAAAAGCGAAGCTTACAGAGCATTCTATATGCATCGCGCCGGGCACTGGCTGGGCATCGATGTGCACGATGTCGGTGATTACAAAATAGACAACACGTGGCGCCTGTTGGAACCCGGCATGGTCACCACTATCGAGCCCGGTATTTATGTTGCGCCGGACAATATGGACGTGGCGAAGAAGTGGCGTGGCATCGGCATCCGCATCGAGGACGATGTGCTCGTGACACGCACCGGTCATCGCGTGCTGAGCCATGGCGTGCCCAAGACCGTGGAAGAGATCGAGAGTTTCATGGCGCAGGCGCAAGCCGCCGCTTGAAGATTTTCCAGCAAGTAGATTTTCAATAGAACTGAAAGGAAGAGTGGCGAGCGGTGCGAGTATCTTCTCTGCGTGAACATTACGATGTGGTGATCGTCGGCGGTGGTCTTGTCGGCGCCAGTTTTGCCTGCGCGTTGGCCGCAAAAGCCAACGCAAGAGTCTCTGCAAAAACCGGTACCAATCCACTGCGCATACTGGTGACTGAGCCGGTGGCGGCATTGCAGAGTTCCACGAGTTTCGACGCCAGATCCACAGCCTTGTCCCATGGCAGCCGCTGCATTTATGAGCGCCTTGGCCTGTGGCGGGAACTTGGCCTGCGGGCTACTCCGATCAAGAATATTCACGTCTCGGATCGCGGGCACTTTGGCGCGGTACGCATCGACAGCGCCGACATGGGTGTCGAGGCACTTGGCTATGTCGCAGAAAATCAGCATCTGGGCGTGGTGCTCACTGCTGCGCTGGACCGGGCGCCCAATATCGATTTCCTGTGCCCCGCGGTGATCGATGAGCTGCAGCCGCGCCCGGACGGCATGGGTGTGCGAGTACAGCATGGCGAATCATCGCGAGCAGGGCTCGCTCCCACACTCACAACCGCTGTCACGGAGATCACTGCAGGTCTCGTGGTGCTGGCGGACGGTGGCAAGTCCATTCTCAGTGAGCGGCTGGGCATCTCTGGCAGCGTGACTCACTATGGGCAG
>CAIRBI010000189.1 GCA_903876785.1 uncultured Gammaproteobacteria bacterium | reverse complement strand
GTGGTTGTTGTGCAGCACCCAGTCCTGATCGGTGTAGATGCCGGCGCGCACGCCTTCGCCCTTCTCGTTCCAGTAATAGCGGAAAGTCAGGCTGCGTGTGCGGCTGCGGTAGCGTTCCAGATTGGATTCGCTGACTTTGTATTGGTACTCCAGGCCGATGCTGTCGGCGCGGCGCCAGAAGCCGAAGTCATCGATGTCCAGATCCTTGCCGAGGTATTCGCCGCCCAGGCGATGGGTCGTGCCACGCTGTGGGAGGAAACTCATGTCGAAGAACATGCCCGAGCCGGATTTGCCTGCCACGTGACTGTTCAGCAACTGCGCATCCGTCACCCAGCGGGCATCGGGAGAAAAGTAATGCATGTCCACGCCGTGAACCGTGGCGTCCGCTACCGCGCCCGTGAGCTGGGTCGTCATCCAGCCCAGTGCCCGTCGTCCGCCGCCATTGGTGTTTTCATACAGCAGACGGCCGATCAGGAAGTCGCGCCCCTCGGCCTCTACCAGCACGGAATTGTTGGCAGCATCGCGGCCGCGAATCTGGCTGTCGTCCTCGCTGGCCACCAGGGTGCCGTAGCGGAGGTTGCCACTCTGTCCGGTCAGCTTGAAGGCGGCCATGAGGTCGGCCGGGCGACCGAGGTCCACGGGGTCAAACTTTACGCCGGTGGGCAGCACATAGTCCGGGGATGCGCCGATGCGGCGCGTGTTGAGCATCGTGGTCGGCTGTCCGCGCGCGCCACTGCCGCGCGGGCCGGCATTGCTCGGACCGCCGTCGTCGCCGGCGCGCGGCGAGGTGATGAAGATCTCCTGCCCTTCGAGGAAGAAGGAGCGTTTCTCCGCGTAGTAGGTCTCGAAGGCATCGAGATTGACGATGACATCGTCGGATTCCACGGAGCCGAAGTCCGGGTTGAGCGTCGCCGTCAGTTGCAGATTGGAGGACGGGCGCCAGTAGATGTCGGTGCCGACCCTTGAGTCTCTCTCGTTGCGAATGTTGTCGAAGTTGCTGGCCACGAAGGGGTACCACGTCAGCTGCGTGCGCGGATCGATCTCGCGCAATGACACCTTGGTGAATGCCGAGAGGAAGCCCGTCGAGGTGTCGGGCAAGGGCGGCGATGACCAGGTCTCATTCAAGTGGGCGACGCGGCGCTCTGTGTAGAGGCCGATGGTGCGCTCTGCACTGGCCTCGGGCAGACTCATCATGGACCAGGGAATGAAAATCTCGGCGGACCAGCCCTGTTCGGTCTCTGCCGTGCGCGCGTTCCAGGGGCCATCCCATTGCAGTGCGATCTGGCGCTCGGGAAGAATGGTGCCGTCATTGACGGTGTCGCCGAGGTTGATCTGCATGAGATAACCATAGAGACCGCTGCCGGAGGGATCGATGGCGAGCACAAACGCATCGCGCTCCAGGTCCTGATCCCGCGAGCTCATGCGGGCCACCAGCGTCTCCGGCGCCTGTTCGTTTTGCACGCCGACGTACAGACCGCGCTCGTTGTAAAAGATATAAGTGCGGGTGTCCAGCGAGGCTTCCGCCAGTGTGTCGGGCTTGGTGACCCGCATGCCGTCAAAGGGGGGCACCTGCTGCCACACGGCTTCGTTGAGTTCGCCATCGAGGGTGACGCGCGCCTCTTCACTCAGTTCGATACGCGGCAAAGCGGCAGGTAATGCCGTGGCGATCTGTGCGGACTGATTGGATTCCACCAGCCCCCGGGCAGACTGTGCCAGTGCGGTAGAAGGCGCCAGAACCATTGCGAGAGGCAGTGTGAGAGACAACGCGAAAGAGCGTGCGACAGACCTTTTGAGAGGGGTACGGAAAGCCGGGCGGTGGGTATATCTAATTTTTATGGCCAAGATGATAGTCCCGATCTGCCAGCCCTGGCTGCATCGAGTCGGCTGGCTGTTAAAAGTCGCGATACTACCACAGACCCAGCGCCAGACGGCACAGACCATTTCCCCTGACCCCCAATTTCCCAGGCATAAAAAAAAGGCGACTCCCTGAGGAATCGCCCTTTTTCTTTTGGCGTTGAAGCCGCCGTGATCACTGGTGCAATCGCCTGCAGGCAGGCTCCCACAATCAGACCACCGCGGCATCAGCCCTTACGTCTTACATCTGGTAAGACACACGGGCATAGAGCATGCGGCCAGTCGGGTCGTACATGATGGATTCAATACCACCAAGCATCGGCACTTTCTGGGGCAGTCTGTCGAACAGGTTACGCGCGCCTACTGTGAAGGCAAACTCGCCACCCAGCGCTTCGAGCTGGCTGAAGTTGTAGCTTGCATCAACAGTGGTGAACGCGTGCAGTTCCGTTGGATTACGGAAGTTGCTGTAGGGCAGTTTAGCCTGGTAATCGAAAGGGTTGGCGTCGAAAGCCATGTCGTGCAGGTAACGCACGGTCATGTTCGCGCTGTGCTGACCAGAGGTCCAGCCCAGGCTCAGGTTACCCTTCCAGCGTGGCAGCGGAGGAACCGCACCCGTTGGCTCGTTCTGCTTGCCTACGCCTTCAATAACAGGGCGGTCAGCACGCAGCTGGTAAGCGTATGTGTCCAGGTAAGACGCGTCCAGAGCAACGTTGAAGAAACCGATGCCTTCCATGTCGAATCGGTAGCTCAGCTTCATGTCAGTTGCGCGTACCAGCATGCTGGAGGCGTTGCTGTCGCCGCTGATGATGCGGTCGATCTGATCCATCGCATCCGAGTTACGCTGGATGCGCTTGTCAGAGCGTGGGTCCGCATTCCAGGCAGCAACCTGCGCCAGAGAAGGCTTGCCCGGACCGGCAAAACCAGTGGCCTGCTTGAAGTTGAAGAAGTCTGTTGCCAGCACGTCAGAGGTAGTAGACGACACGATACGATCGGTGAAGTCAGTCTCGCTCCAGTCGATGCTCAGGTTCAGGTCTTCAATGATTTCCAGTTCGAAACCGACAGACATCGTGTCAGCAGACTCCGGCACCAGATTCGCATTGCCCTGCGAGCAGTTCGCGGTGAACGCTGCGAAGGAAGTGAACGGATCAGATACGTTGGTCAGACCGCATGACTGCGGTGCGTTCAACTGGTTCAAGGACGGAGCAATGAACGAGGTACCGGCGCTGGCACGCAGGGTCAGTACTTCGAACGGGGTGTATACCAGACCGTATTTCGGGTCGGTAGAGGACTGACCAGTGCTGTACTTCTCGTTACGCACTGCCAGTTGTGCTTCCAGGTTGTCCAGGATTGGCACTGACAGTTCGGCGAAGTAGGAGTCAACGTGACGGCCATCGCTGTTCGGGAACAGCTGTGCACCGATGAACACATCACCAGTCAGCGAGTGCAGGCTGGGGATGTCGTTGAAACGGTCAGAACGACGCTGATAGCCGATTGCTGAGCCGATGGCGCCGCCTGGCAGCTCGAAGCCGCCCAGCGGCAAGTCGCCGTTGAACACGATGTCGAAAGTCTGCAGCTTGTCTTCTGAGTTCACACGGTTGCTGTGCAGAACTGTGGAGTCCGCAACAGCCTGAGTGTTCAGGGTAGAAGGGGAAGTGGACACGAAGGGGTTGAAGCAGGCTTCGCGATCATTTTTCACGTCACAGTTCAGACCTTGCTTGATGGCGCTCAGGCTGAAGTTAGGCGCAAGGCTCTTGTCCAGTTGCTGAGAGTACGTGTAAGTCGCTGTACCTCTCCAGTCTTGCAGGAAGTCGCCAGGAACAGCAAATTCTGCCTTCAGTGCCTGACGGAAACCACGGATGTAGGTGTCAGAACCCAATGAGCCGTCGGAGTTCAGCTGACTCGGCAGAGTACCTTGCTTACCCCATGGACGCCATGCAGCAAACTTCACGTCTTCGTTGAACGCGATCCCTGTAGGAGCGACGATGACCTGACCAGCAGTATTGCGGTCTGGAATGCCGTCATTGTTCACGTCCTGTGCGAACAGCAGAGCGCCAGTAGAAGACTTGGCGCGGTAGGGGTTGCCTGGCAGTTCGCCACGAATCACCGGCAGCTCAGACACGCGGCCGCCTGGGTTGGAGGCTGAACCACGGTTGTAGGCACGACGGGAGAAGAAACTGGTCTGTGCAGACAGGCTCAGTGCGTCGCTGACGTCGTAGGACAGGTTCAGGAACGCAGTACCCACGTCTTGGGCAGTACGGTAATCCCAGAATTCGCCGTAATCGTACCAGCAGCGTGTACCACCGGCAGCGCCGGTCTGGTTGAACAGGAAGCCGTTCGGGTTGGAGCCCTCAGACATCGGCTGGTCGGCACGGGTAACGCCACAACCTGGATCTGGCAGCGTGCTGGTCTTGCCAGTCAGTTTGCCGGTAGCATCACGCAGTGGAACAGTGTAGTTGCCTGGATTGGAGGTAGAGGAAGAGGTCAGACCGGCGTTGGCCTGCTCCGGACGGTCACGCATACGCAGCGTGCCGTTGGCGCGCCACTCTGCGGCGGCAACGATGTTCAGTCCATTCCACTCGGTACCGCCTAGGAAACTCATCATGGTGTCTTTGTAGTCACCACGGTCATCGCCCTGCTGGTAAAGCTCTACGCGGACGCCGTCGAAGGAGTCACGTGGAACGAAGTTGACCACACCGGCTACTGCCTGTGAGCCGTACAGTGCCGCTGCACCGTCAGTCACAACGTCCAGACGCGCCAGAGCGATCTGCGGAACGAAAGTGTTGACGTTGGTGCCGATCACACGCATGCCATCGACCAGGTTCAGGGTTGCACCTGAACCCAGGCCACGCAGGTTTACGGACGTACTGGTGCTGGATGCGCCAGTCAGGGAGTTTTGTGTAACAGGTGAGCCCTGGTTGAAGCTCATGTTGGCAACCACGTCACCCATGTTCGGGGTGCCGGCCAGTGCTACGTCATCTGCGCTGATTTGTGTTACTGGAGATGCCGCGCGGAAACCTTCTGTACGACGGATAAAGGAGCCAGTAACGACAACTTCTTCAACTTCTGGATCTGCTGCTTGTGCAATAGCAGAACCACTGATTTGCAGCAGAGAAATGGAAATAGCTGCGCAAAGCAATTTCTTCTGTGGATATTTACTAACCTTCATGCTTCAACCTCTGAAATTTTATTTTGGTGTACCCCGAACGCGAATCCGCACTTGTAATGTAATTGAAACGGGCGCATTCAGGTGGTTGTAACGCCTGAGGAATAATGCCGGGTTCCGAAGGTTTACGCGGCAAAAGTCAGACCTTTGCATGCGTGAAGATGAACCTCAATGCATACTGCAAATTCCTCTGACGGTACAAACTCTCCCTTGAAAAAGGAGCTCACAATGCTGTGGGTCCTCTCTCGGGCGCTGAATATATCACCGCAAAATTCAATGTAAAGCATAAAAAAGAACAAGTGTGGCTTGACACTTTTCGTTGACTGAAGTCAAGCTTTTTAAAAAGCCGATATGCCACCATGCCGCAGAACGGTACAGTCGCACTATTTAGAGAATTTCCAAGAGGGAATGAATTTCTTGCGGAGATTGCCTCACAGACCCGCGAGGCAGAGGTACTTCACTTCCAGATATTCTTCGATACCGTACTTCGATCCTTCGCGTCCGATTCCTGACGATTTTACGCCTCCGAACGGTGCGGTCTCAGTCGAGATAAGTCCAGTGTTGATTCCGACAATTCCACACTCCAGTGCTTCGGCGACGCGAAAGACGCGCCCAATGTCACGCGAATATAAATAAGAAGCAAGACCGAACTCCGTGTCGTTGGCCATCGCGATGACCTCAGTCTCACTTTTAAATCGCAACAGCGGCGCCACCGGTCCGAAAGTCTCTTCACGCGCCAGCAAAGCTGACTGCGGAACATCCACCAGCACCGTGGGCTCGAAGAAATTTCCACCGCGCGCATGCGGGCCGCCACCCAGTGTCACGCGCGCGCCGAGGCGGACGGCATCAGCAATGTGCTCCTGCACTTTAGCCAGCGCACGCGAGTCGATGAGCGGCCCGAGGCTGACTCCCTCATCCAGACCATTTCCCACCTGCAGTTGACTCACCACCGCACGCAAGCGCGCGGCGAAAGCATCATAGACGCCGTCCTGCACGTAAATACGATTGGCGCAGACACAGGTCTGCCCGTTGTTGCGAAACTTGGAGACCAAGGCACCCTGCACTGCCGCCTCAATATCGGCGTCATCGAAGACGATGAACGGCGCGTTGCCGCCCAGCTCCAGCGAGACTTTCTTGATGTCCCTGGCGCACTGCGCCATCAGCTGCCTGCCGATCTCCGTCGAACCCGTGAAAGAGAGCTTGCGTACCAGCGCATTGCCGGTGAGTTCGGCGCCAATCTGCGCCGCACTGCCGGTGACGATGTTGAGCACCCCGGCAGGCACTCCGGCACGCCGGGCAAGCTCCACTAATGCAAGTGCAGAGAATGGCGTCTACGAGGCGGGCTTGCTCACCATGGTGCAGCCGGCGGCCAGCGCGGGCGCGGCCTTGCGGGTCAGCATCGCGGAGGGGAAGTTCCAGGGGGTGATGGCGGCGGTGACGCCAATCGGTTGTTTGATAACGAGGATGCGTTTGTCGCTCTGATGCCCCGGAATGGTGTCACCGTAGACACGCCGGGCTTCCTCGGAGAACCATTCGATGAAGGAGGCAGCGTACACGATCTCGCCACGCGCCTCGGCCAGCGGCTTGCCCTGCTCCAGCGTCATCAGCCGCGCCAGATCTTCCTGATGCTCCAGCACCAGATCGAACCAGCGCCGCAATATCCGTGCGCGCGCCCCGGCGGTCAGAGCGCGCCAGGCTGGCAAGGCCTGCGCGGCCGCCGCGATGGCGCGCCGCGTCTCCGCAGCACCACACAACGGTGCCGTGCCCAGCAACATGCCATTGGCGGGGTTGTGAACGGCCAGAGTGGCGCCACTGTCGGCATCCTGCCAGAGGCCGTCGATGCAGACCTGCTGGCGGAACAATGTCGGGTCTGCAAGCCGTGGCTCATTCGTGCCTGTCGTTGTCACGACTGCGCCACTTCTGTCGCGGGCAGGGCCCGCTCCCACAGGGGTTGATGCAATGTCACTACTGCACCTGGCTGCGATCGATGAAATTGCCGCTGTTGGGCATCTTCACCTGCGGCAGGCTGGCCCTGTCGAGCACAAAATCACGCTCCACGATGCCGTTCAGTTGCAGCACATAAGCGACAACC
>CAIRBI010000188.1 GCA_903876785.1 uncultured Gammaproteobacteria bacterium | reverse complement strand
GTTCGGGCTGAGCGAGAATATCGCGCGTGGCACCACTGCGGTGACTCTCAGCAAGGCCGATGGCACGCTCATCGAAACCTTCAACATGGCCACCAGTGACAAGGTCACCATTGGCACCAAGCAGCTGACCATCAATCCGACTGCCAACCTGGCTTATGGCACCACTTTTACCGTGGCGCTGAGCGCAGGCTCGGTGGCCGACACAGCGGGCAATGCGCTGGCGGCGGTCTCCTACAACTTCACCAGTCTCTCGAATGCGGCGCCGGTAGTCAGCAATGCCCAGGTTGCCGCTACCGAGGACACCAGTGTGTCCGGGACGCTGCCAGCGGCGACCGACAAGGAAGGCCAGAGCGTGACGTACGCCATTGCGGAAGCGCCGACGCACGGCACCATCACGCTGACGGCGGACGGCAAATTTGTGTACACGCCGCACACCGACTACTCCGGTGCCGACAAGTTCACCTATACCGCATCGGACGGTCTGTCGACCTCCGCTCCCGGGCAGGTCGCGATCACCATCAAGCCTGTGCAGGACAGAATCACCGGCACGGCCGGCAACGACCTGCTGACAGGCAACATCGACAGTGATCTGTTCACCGGTGGTGCGGGCAACGATGTCATCAGTGGCGGTGCTGGAATCGACATTTCAACCTACGTCGGCGCGCGGGCGAACTTTCAGGTGACCAGGCAGAGCACCCAATTGACTGTGGCTGACAGCACGGGCGCGCAGGGCACCGATACGCTCAGCAATGTGGAACGCCTGACCTTCAACGATCAGGCGCTGGCCTTCGATCTTGATGGCAACGCCGGTATGGCGGCAAAACTGCTTGGCGCTATTGCCGGGAAGACGGCTGTGGCCAACAAGGAGTACGTCGGCATCGCCCTGGACTTGCTCGACAAAGGCATGGCTGCGACGGACATTGCGACACTGGCGCTCAACGTTGTGCTGGGTGGCAAAACCACTTCCACTAGTGTGGTCGGACTTATCTACCAGAATATCACCGGTGTTGCTCCAGACACGGCGACTCTGAACCAGTTCGCCGGCATGCTGGATCGCGGCGAACTGACGAACGGTCAGCTGGGCGTCATGGCTGCCGACGTTTCGTTGAACCTGACGAACATCGACATCGTGGGCCTGGCGCAGACAGGAATCGGTTACCTGCCGGTTATGTGATCCTCAGGGGCGGCGGGCGCGTACACTGTCAAGGTGTATACGCGCCCGGCTGATCCCGACAGGAGTCCATCATTTCCGTTTCTACTTCTACTTCCCCCTCCACGACCATTGTCTGGTTTCGCCAGGATCTGCGCCTGTCCGACAATCCCGCGCTGATTGCCGCTGCAGCGCAAGGCAGCGTGCTGCCGGTCTATATTCTCGACAACATCCACAGCGGTGAATGGGCCATGGGCGGCGCAAGTCGCTGGTGGCTGCACCACTCGCTGCAGCGCTTGAATGAGAGCCTGCAGGGACGCCTGCTGGTGCTGCGCGGCGATCCACTGCAGTTGCTCCCGGCACTGGCACGACAGAGCGGCGCGAGTGCTGTGCACTGGAATCGCTGCTACGAACCGTGGCGGATTCACCGTGACACGCTGCTCAAGGAGCGACTTCAGGGCGCATCGGTTGCAGTACACAGCCACAACGGTGCGCTGCTGTGGGAGCCGTGGCAGATTCTGAAAAGCGACCAGACCCCCTATCAGATGTTTACCCCTTACTACCGGCGCGGGTGCCTGAATGCTGTGGCACCACGACGGCCAATGCCGGTTCCCGCGTCGCTTTCACTGCTTGAAACTGCCGGCGCAGGTGCGGCGGGCATCGATGCACTGCGGTTGCTGCCCACGATTCCCTGGGATCGCACGCTGGCCGCGACCTGGCAGATAGGTGAACAGGCGGCGCAGCAGCGTCTGCAGGATTTTCTCGAAACAGGTTTAGCGGGCTATCGCGAAGGCCGCAACATTCCGCAACGGCCGAATGTCTCGAGGCTGTCGCCACATCTGCACTTCGGTGAAATATCGCCACAACAGGTCTGGGCACAGGCCCAGCAGGCGGGGCTGGAGCAGCATGCCGAAGACGATCTGGATTGCTTCCTTTCCGAGCTTGGCTGGCGTGAATTTTCGACTTATCTGTTGTATCACCGGCCATCGTTGACACGCGAGAACCTGCAGAGGCGCTTCGATCGCTTTCCGTGGGGCGAAGACCATTCCTTGCTGCAGGCGTGGCAACATGGACAGACGGGCTACCCTCTGGTCGATGCCGGGATGCGGGAGCTGTGGCAGACAGGTTACATGCATAACCGTGTGCGTATGGTAGTGGGGTCTTTCCTCGTGAAGAATCTGCTGACGCACTGGCATCACGGCGAAGACTGGTTCTGGGATTGTCTGGTGGATGCGGATCTTGCCAGCAACAGCGCGAGCTGGCAGTGGATCGCGGGTTGCGGGGCCGACGCGGCGCCCTACTTCCGGGTGTTCAATCCGGTGACGCAGAGCGAGAAATTTGATCCTCAGGGAGTGTATATCCGACGCTACGTTCCGGAACTGGCCCGTGTGCCGGACAAGTATCTGCATGATCCGTCATCGGCACCCGCCGCTGTGCTGAGTGCTTCTGGCGTGGTGCTGGGGCGCGATTATCCGCGCCCGATTGTCGATCTGAAGGAGTCGCGCGAGCGGGCGCTGGCAGCATTCAAAACACTTTAGAACAACCATGTGGGAGCGGGCCTGCCCGCGATTGATTTTCGAAAAAGCTCATCGCGGGCAAGGCCCGCTCCCACATGCAATCAATGTTCAGGTTCAGAGGTCCTGCAGCCCCTTCTCCGCCAACTCCACGGCCCGGAAAATCGCGCGCGCCTTGTTGATGGTTTCGTCCCATTCCATGCGCGGCACAGAATCGGCAACCACACCGGCGCCGGCCTGCACGTAGAGTCGCTCATCCTTGATCACGGCAGTGCGGATAGCAATCGCCATGTCCATGTTGCCATTCCAGCCAAGGTAGCCCATGGCTCCGCCATAGATGCCGCGCTTGACTGGCTCCAGTTCGTCGATGATCTCCATCGCCCGCACTTTCGGAGCGCCACTGAGCGTGCCCACCGGCAGCGTGGCCTTGAGGACATCGAGGGCATTCTTGTCGGCACGCATCTCGCTTTCGACAATGGAGGCGATGTGCATGACGTGAGAGTAGCGTTCCACAAACATCTTGCGCGGCACGGTGACGCTGCCGGTCTCGGAGACGCGGCCGGAATCATTGCGGCTCAGATCGATCAGCATGAGGTGCTCGGCGATCTCCTTGCTGTCGGCCAGCAGTTCCTGCTCCAGCGCCAGATCTTCCTCTTCGGTCCTGCCGCGCTTGCGAGTACCTGCCAGCGGACGCACGGTAATCTTGCGGTCTTCCACGCGTGCGAGAATCTCCGGCGAGGCGCTGACGACGTGATGGTCGCCCATGTTGAAAAACACCATGTAAGGTGAAGGATTCAGGAAGCGTAGGGCGCGATAGACATTCATCGGGTCGCCCGCGAACGGCACTGACATGCGCTGCGCGATAACGACCTGCATGACATCACCGGCGAGGATGTAGTCCTTGATGCTGTCGACGGCCTTCTCGAAATCCTGTTGTTTGAATCGCGACACGAAATCCGTTTCGCTGACCTGACGACGCTGCGGCTTGGCGGGCAGCGGGACCGGTTTGGCGAGGGCGGCTTCGAGGGCGTCGAGGCGCCTTTGACCGGCTTCGAGCGCGTCCTGTTCTTGTGGGTCGACGTTGACGATCAGCGACAACGTGCCACGCAGGTTGTCGAAGACGACGACCTCTTCCGACACCATCAACAGGATATCCGGAGTACCGATGTCATCTTCGCCCGGCGCCGCACCGAGTCCAGGCTCGACATAGCGCACGGTATCGTAGGCGAAATAGCCGACCAGTCCACCACAGAAGCGTTGTGCGCCTTGCAGCGGGGCAACGTGATAGCGTGACTTGAAGTCTTCGATGTAGACGAAGGGATCGTCGCACTGCAGACTCTCGATCACTTCGCCATTTTTCTCGACAGTGATCTGCTTGCCAACCACGCGCACGATGGTCTGGCAGGGCAGGCCAATAATCGAGAAACGTCCCCATTTCTCGCCACCCTGCACGGACTCGAAGAAATATGTGTGCAGACCGCGCCCAAGTTTCAAATAAGTACTCAGGGGTGTTTCCAGATCGGCGAGCACCTGCCTGACCAGGGGAATGCGGTTATAGCCTTGAGCGGCCAGTGCGGAGAATTGTTCTGAGTTCATGGCGTTGGAGACTGCTTCAGTGGTTGATGGCCGAGCTCGGCACGCATGGCGGCGACAGTGGCGGCGTAGCTGTCGCTGTTGAAGATCGCAGAGCCAGCGACAAACATGTCGGCGCCAGCTGCGGCAATCTCACCGATGTTCTTGACGGTGACACCACCGTCCACTTCCAGGCGGATCGGATAGCCGCTCTCGTCGATCAGTTTGCGAACCTGCTTGAGTTTCTTCAACGTCGAGGGGATGAACTTCTGGCCGCCAAAGCCCGGGTTTACAGACATCAGCAGAATGACGTCGATCTTGTCCATCAGGTACTGCAGGCAGTCGAGGCTGCTGGCCGGGTTGAACACCAGACCCGCCTGGCAACCGCTGTCGCGAATCAGCTGCAGCGAACGATCCACGTGATTGCTGGCCTCGGGGTGGAAGGTGATGATGGTGGCGCCGGCCTTGGCAAAATCCACGATCAGCTGGTCCACGGGCGACACCATCAGATGCACGTCGATCGGCGCCTTGATGCCATACTTGCGCAGCGCCTGGCACACCATCGGCCCGATTGTCAGATTGGGAACATAGTGGTTATCCATCACATCGAAGTGAATTACATCGGCCCCGGCGGCCAGCACGGCGTCCACCTCTTCGCCCAGGCGGGCAAAATCAGCAGAAAGAATCGAAGGGGCAATCAAGTACTTCGTCATGGCTCAAACCCTGGAATTGGCGTAGTGGCGCCATTTTACAGGGATTATCCCAATCTGCATGGCTTTTGTTTCCGCCCTGCTCGGCGTGGGTCAGACCCACGCTACTTACTGAATTTTAAGAAGATATCGATCAGGAGCCGCTCACAGGAGGGCTTATATGGTGCTTTTGGGATGAAAAACGGATGTGGATTTGCGCCTCCTTTTAAGGGTGAAAAGTGATGACATATGCTGCATAACTGACAGCTTTAGAGAGTAAAAATAAATAATATCAAACAGTTGCATGGGGCTGACCCGCGAGGGTCGCGAGCGTGCGGTCGAGATCGTGGAGGCGGGCGGGGGTGCCGATGTCGAGCCAGGGGCCGGTGTAAAGCTGGCCGTGCAGCTGGTGCCGGAGGATGGCAGCGAGCAGCAGCGGGCGCAGCGGCAG
>CAIRBI010000187.1 GCA_903876785.1 uncultured Gammaproteobacteria bacterium | reverse complement strand
GCCACTGGTTGTCGCCTATGCGCTGGCCGGCACCATGAACCTGGATATCAGCCGCGACGTCATCGGTCACGACCGCGATGGGCGCCCCGTCCATCTGCGCGATCTCTGGCCGAGCAGCCAGGAAATCAGCGATGCCATGGCAGTGGTCAGTCGTGCCATGTTCAGCCACGACTACGGGGCGGTGTTCACGGGCAATGCGAACTGGAATGCGCTGCCCGTCGGTCAGGGCAAGACCTATGCGTGGAACGCGGCCTCGACCTACATCCAGAACCCACCGTTTTTCATGACGCAGATGGGAGCGGCAACTGGTGACATAGAGAATGCCCGTGTGCTGGCGCTGCTGGGGGACTCGGTGACCACCGATCACATCTCGCCCGCCGGGTCGATCAGCAAGCTTGGCCCGGCCGGACGTTACCTGCTGGAGCACGGCATCGCCGCGAAGGACTTCAACTCCTTCGGGGCGCGGCGCGGCAATCACGAGGTGATGATGCGCGGCACCTTTGCCAATGTGCGCATCCGCAACGAGATGCTCAAGGACGTCGAGGGCGGCTACACAGTGTTGCTGCCGGAACAGCAACGGATGAGTATCTACGAGGCGGCGATGGCCTATCAGCAGCGCGACGTGGCGCTGGTGGTGATCGCCGGGCGTGAGTACGGTACCGGGTCGAGTCGCGACTGGGCCGCCAAGGGCACGCGGCTGCTGGGCGTGAAGGCGGTGGTGGCCGAGAGCTTCGAGCGTATCCATCGCGCCAACCTTGCCGGGATGGGGGTGCTGCCGCTGCAATTCCTACCGGGCACCAGCCGCAAGACGCTGCAACTCGATGGCACCGAACTGATCAGCATCCGCGGCTTGCAGGCCCTGCGTCCGGGCATGCACGTGCAGATGGAGATTCTCGACAGCTTCGGGGCGCGGCGCGAATGCGAGTTGCTGTGTCGGCTGGATACCGAAGACGACGTAGCCTGCTTTACCCGCGGCGGCATCCTGCCTTTCGTGCTGGAGCAGTTGCTGTTTCCGTTCTCGGGCAATCCCGGCTAAACTCGGCTTCCCTGCCATTACCGTATGAGGATTTATGGAATTCCTGTTGGACCCTGCAACATGGGTCGCGTTGATTACCTTGATAATTCTGGAGGTGGTCCTCGGCATCGACAATCTGGTTTTCATTGCCATTCTGGCGAACAAACTTCCCCCGCATGAGCGCGAAAAGGCCCGGGTTATTGGCCTCTCACTGGCTGTTGTCATGCGCCTCGGGCTGCTCAGCGTGGTCTCCTGGCTGGTCACGCTGACCGCGCCGCTTATTACCATCTTCGACCTGGAGTTTTCTGGCCGCGATCTGATCCTGCTCTTTGGCGGTTTTTTCCTGCTCTTCAAGGCCACGACCGAACTGCACGAGCGCCTGGAAGGTAGCATGCGCGGCCAGGTCGAGAACCGCGTCTACGCCGGTTTCTGGCTGGTGGTGTCGCAGATTGTGGTGCTCGACGCCGTGTTCTCGCTGGATGCCGTGATTACGGCGGTCGGCATGGTCGACCACATCTCCATCATGATGACGGCCGTGATCATCTCCGTCACCCTGATGTACCTCGCCTCCAAGCCGTTGACCCAGTTTGTCGACGCGCACCCCACCGTGGTGGTGTTGTGCCTGAGCTTCCTGCTGATGATCGGTTTGAGTCTGGTGGCCGAGGGCTTCGGATTCCATATTCCCAAGGGCTATCTTTACGCCGCCATCGGCTTCTCGATCACCATCGAGTTCTTCAATCAGATCGGCAATCTCAATCGCAAGAAGACCGAGGCGCGGCTGCCGCTGCGGGAGCGCACCGCCGCCGCCGTGCTCAGTCTGCTGGGCGGGCGGCCTTACGATCAGCCGGAGCAGGCAGAGACCAAAGCGATTGCCGAGGAGCTCTCCGCGTTCCATCTTGCCGAGCGCAACATGGTGACGGGAGTGCTGACACTGGCGGAACGCTCCGTGCGCTCGCTGATGACGCCGCGCACGGATATCTCCTGGGTCGACCTGGAAGAAGACATCGAGACGATCCGCTCATTGCTGATCGAGACCCCGCACAGTTTCTTCCCGGTGTGCCGTGGCAGCCTGGACGAGATCGTCGGCATCGCCCGCGCCAAGGATCTGCTCAACGATCTGTCGGTGAACAACAAGGTCACCCTGACAGAAAGCCTGCGCAAACCGATCTATGTGCCGGATTCCATCGCCGTGTTGCCGCTGATTGAAACGCTGCGCAAGTCGCGGGGGCAGCTGGTGCTGGTGGTGGATGAATATGGCACGATTCAGGGGCTGATCACGCCGATTGATGTGTTCGAGGCAATTGCGGGAGAGTTCCCGGATGAGGACGAGACCCCTGCGATCGAGACCATCGCCGAGAACGAGTGGCGCGTGGCCGGACACGCCGACCTGCATGAACTGGGCAGGGTGCTGGAGTCGAGTGTGTTTGACGACGACATCGACAACTACTCCACCATCGCCGGCTTCCTGATGAGCAAGTTCGACCAGTTGCCTGATGTGGGCGCTGTGCTGGAACTGAGCGGCTTCTGTTTCACCGTGAAGCAGGTGGAAGAGCAGCGCATCGGGGCCATCGAGATCAGCCGGGTGCTGCAGCAGGACCTTTACATCGCTTGAACGCAATGTGGGAGCGAGCCTGCTCGCGATTGCTCTCAGATTAACTTTAACTTTAATTTAAACCCAATCGCGGGCAGGCCCGCTCCCACATCTCGGGCAGGCCCGCTCCCACATCGCGAGCAGGCTCGCTCCCACAGGGTACTGACAATGAAAGTTCCATTCGAATTACGATCGCTGGTGACTGCCTGTCTGCTGCTGGGTTTGCCGACTCTGGCGGCGGCACAGGACAGCACTGGCGAGAATTCCACAGTGGTGTATGCCGCCGACTACTTCAGCGAATACGCCCCTGTCTCTGCCCAGGACATGCTCAACAGGATTCCTGGTCAGGGCGCGGGAGGTCCAGGTGGGGGCGGCGGAGGCGGCGGACCACCCGGTGGCTTTCCCGGTGGCAACCCATCATCCGGCGGGCGTGGTTTTGGCGGGGGCAGCGGTGGCAGCGAGATCCTCATCAATGGCAAGCGCACGGCGGGCAAGAACAACCAGACACGGGAACAGCTGACGCGCATCACGGCCGCCCAGGTCAAGGAAATTCAGATTATCCGTGGCACCTCCGGCGAGCTGGATGTGCGTGGCAGCGATCAGGTGATCAATATCGTGCTGTTTGAGGAGCTCGACTCCAACAGCGTTTCCTATCAG
>CAIRBI010000186.1 GCA_903876785.1 uncultured Gammaproteobacteria bacterium | reverse complement strand
AGCCATCGCCGGACTTGTACTGCAGCGTTGCCGGGTCGAGATCGTGGCCTTTGCCCGCGCGGGCCCAGCCGCGTGTCGACAGCACGACAGTGACCGGTTCGGTGGACATCAGCTCCGTCTCGCTGAATGCCTGCGCCTCGGTGCGATGCACCAGGGGTGAACAGCGCGCGTCACCGAAATCTTCTGCATCCTGCGTGATTTCCTTGCGGATCAGTGTCTTCAGGCGTGCGGCAGAACCGAGGATCTGCTCCAGACGTTCGCGCTCTGCATCCAGTTCTTTCTGTTCGGCGCGGATCTTCACCTCTTCCAGTTTGGCCAGGTGACGCAGTTTCAATTCGAGAATCGCTTCAGCCTGAATGTCCGAGAGCCCGAAGCGGGCTATCAGCACCGGCTTGGGTTTGTCCTCGGTGCGGATGATATGAATGACCTCATCGATATTGAGGAACGCGGTCAGCAATCCTTCCAGAATATGCAGGCGCTGCAGAATGCGGTCGAGCCGGTTCTGCAGACGGCGACGCACAGTCACTGTGCGGAACTCCAGCCACTCCACCAGCAGCATTCGCAAGTCTTTGACCTGCGGGCGACCGTCGGTGCCGATCATGTTGAAGTTGACGCGGTAGGTGCGTTCCAGATCGGTGGTCGCGAACAGGTGCAGCATCAGCGCATCAGCATCGATACGATTGGAGCGCGGCACGATGACGATACGGGTCGGATTCTCGTGATCGGATTCGTCGCGCAGATCCACCACCATCGGCAGTTTTTTCTTCTGCATCTGCGCGGCAATCTGCTCCAGCACCTTGGCGCCGGACACCTGATACGGCAGCGCGGTGATCACCACATCGCCGCCTTCGCTGTGATACACGGCACGGGCCTTGATCGAGCCACGGCCGGTCTGGTAGAGATTCTCGATATCGGCGCGCGGGCTGATGATCTCGGCGGCCGTTGGAAAGTCCGGCCCTTTGATATGCAGCAACAGATCGTTCAACGACGCAGCAGGATTTTCCAGCAGATGAATGCAGGCACTCGCCACCTCACGCAGGTTATGGGGTGGGATGTCCGTGGCCATGCCTACGGCGATGCCACTGCCGCCATTGAGCAGCACGTTCGGCAAGCGCGCGGGCAGAATCTGCGGCTCCTCCAGAGTGCCATCGAAATTCAGCTTCCAATCCACCGTGCCCATGTCCAGTTCGGAGAGCAACAGGTCGGCATATTTGCGCAGTTTGGATTCGGTGTAACGCATCGCCGCGAAGGATTTGGGATCATCAGGCGAGCCCCAGTTGCCCTGCCCGTCTACCAGTGGATAGCGATAGCTGAAGGGCTGGGCCATCAGCACCATCGCCTCGTAACAGGCCGAGTCGCCGTGCGGGTGGAACTTGCCGATCACGTCGCCGATGGTGCGCGCGGATTTCTTGAACTTGGCGCCGGCTTTCAGGCCCAGCTCGGACATGGCATAGACAATGCGGCGCTGCACGGGCTTGAGGCCATCGCCGATATGCGGCAGCGCGCGGTCATTGATCACGTACATCGAGTAATTCAGATAGGCCTGCTGCGAGTAGCTGCTCAGGGCAATCTGTTCGACGCCGTCTTCGTTCACTGTAATGTTCTGGGTCATGGTGTGTCTGCTGTTGGTCGTTTGCTTTTATTCGGCCAGATCGGCCAGGTTCCCACTCTCTTCGAGCCAGGTCTTGCGGTCGCCCGCGCGCTTCTTGGAGAGCAGCATGTCGAGCATCTCGTCGGTGTCGGCGGCGTGCTCCACGTCGTCCAGCGTCAGCTGCACGAGGCGCCGCGTGTCGCGGTTCATGGTGGTCTCACGCAACTGCAGTGGGTTCATCTCGCCCAGCCCCTTGAAGCGCTGCACGTTGGGTTTGCCGCTCTTCTTCTCGGCGACCAGCCTGTCGAGGATGCCGTTCTTGTCCTGTTCGTCGAGCGCGTAATAGACCTCTTTGCCCACATCGATGCGGTACAACGGCGGCATGGCGACATAAACGTGACCGGCGCGCACCACGGGGCGGAAGTGGCGCACGAACAGGGCACACAGCAGCGTGGCGATGTGCAAACCGTCCGAGTCGGCGTCGGCGAGGATGCAGATCTTGCCGTAGCGCAGACCGCTGATGTCGTCGGAGGCCGGATCGACCCCCAGTGCCACGGCGATGTCATGCACCTCCTGCGAGGCGAGGATCTCGCTGGAGTCCACCTCCCAGGTATTCAGAATCTTGCCGCGCAGAGGCATGATCGCCTGGGTCTCGCGGTCGCGGGCCTGCTTCGCGGAGCCGCCTGCGGAATCCCCTTCCACCAGAAACAGCTCACCCGCCATCACATCCTGCGTGGAACAGTCGGCGAGCTTGCCGGGCAGTGCCGGGCCAGACGTCACTCTCTTGCGCTCGACTTTCTTGCTTGCTTTGAGGCGGCTCTGCGCATTGCTGATACACAGCTCGGCGATCAACTCGGCTTCGGCCGTATGCTGGTTCAACCACAGGCTGAGAGAATCCTTCACCACACCTGAGATGAATACGGCGCACTGCCGTGACGACAGCCGTTCTTTGGTTTGTCCGGAGAATTGCGGATCGATGATCTTGGCCGACAGCACGTAGCAGCAGCGCTCCCAGACATCCTCGGGCGTCAGCTT
>CAIRBI010000185.1 GCA_903876785.1 uncultured Gammaproteobacteria bacterium | reverse complement strand
TGATGAGCAACTATGGCAATCCTGAGCTCGAGTTCGATCACGGCAAGGGTTGTTATCTGTTTACCGCCGCAGGCGAGCGCTACCTGGACTTCACCATGGGCATCGCTGTCAACTGCCTTGGACATTGCCATCCGTACCTGATCGCTGCCCTACAGGAGCAGTCGCAGAAGATGTGGCACAGTTCCAACCTCTTTCGCATACCCCAGACCGAGCGTCTGGCTCACAGACTCGTGGATATGACTTTCGCAGACCGCGTGTTCTTCAGCAACTCCGGCACGGAGGCTGTTGAAGCCGGCTTCAAGATCATGCGTCGCTATCATTACAGCCGCGGCGAGGCGCAACGCGTGCGGGTCATCGCATTGTCACAGTCCTTCCACGGCCGCACGCTGGCGCCGCTGGCAGCCAGCGCCAACCCGCTGCACGTCGAAGGCTTCCTGACCGGCGATCCCGGCTTTGATCAGGTCCAGTGGGGCGACATCGCCGCGCTGCGCGCAACAATCACCGACACTACGGCCGGCGTCATTTTGGAGCCCATCCAAGGCGAAGGCGGCATTCGCGTCACCCCCTTTGACTACCTGCGGCAGGTGCGTGAATTGTGCGACGAGAAGGGCATCCTGCTGATGTTCGATGAAGTACAGTCTGGTGTCGGTCGTTCTGGCCATCTGTACGCCTACCAGGCCTCGGGTGTTGTTCCCGACTTGCTGGCCTCTGCCAAGGGGCTGGGCGGAGGATTCCCGATTGGTGCCTGCCTTGCGTCGGAACGGGCAGCGGCTCCAATGGTTGCAGGCACCCATGGCAGCACGTTTGGCGGAAACCCTCTAGCAACAGCGGTTGGCAACGCCGTGCTGGACGTCATCATGGCGCCAGGGTTTCTTGACGAGATGATGCAGCGTTCCTCCCAACTTTGCGCCGGGCTGGCCGAAATCGTTGCAGCTAACCCGCATATTGTGTCTCAGCAAACAGGCATGGGACTTATGCTCGGGTTAAAGTGTGTCGTCAGCAACACAGATTTCGCTGCAGCGCTCAAACAAGCCAAGTTGTTAGTCGTGAAGGCCGGTGGTAACTCTCTACGCCTGTTGCCACCACTCAATGTGACGGCTGCAGAGGTGGATCAGGCCCTGGCAATAATCCGCGCTACCTGTGCCGCCTGGCCAGCAAAGGGAGTCTGAAGGACTAGTGCCAGCCGCCATCCTGCAACTCCTGCCAGGCCTCGTAGCCTCCATCCAGGCTGTAGGTCTGGGCAAAACCGTTCTCGGAAAAGTAAGCCGCCGCACTCTGACTGGCATTGCCGTGATAACAGCAGACAATCAGGGGACGACTGTGGTCACTAGACTGGATAAAGTCATCGACATTGTCCGCCGTAATATGCACCGCGTTTTCGATACACCCGGCGGCATACGATTGCGGGTCGCGTATGTCGACCACCTGCGCGTCGCCGACGAGCAGATCACGCGCCTGTTGCGCACTGATTCTGACAAAACTCATATCGATCCCTCTTGTTCGACTGGACTTGATTGATGCCTTGAGCGGCGGCGTTTTCATTCTGACCGCCGTCGCGCCGCGCACATTAGCAAGGATAAAAACGGCTGACAATCGCTTCATCCACGTTCGGCACTGCGGTCTGGCAGTCAGGTTGTATAAGCAAAAAGAGCTGTTATACTCGCCCACATGAAATTTTTGACGTCATGCCCCATAGAGTCACTACACCCGGAATCCGCAAGGGCTGTGCGTGCCTTCCCTCCTCAGGCGATCAGGGCAGGTATACACGCTCTCCTGATCGCCTGATGAACACTGTCCCGGACAGTCGCTTCAGTTTGTAACTCGTACCCGATGTCACCCGAAATACCACCGGCTCTTCAAGCGGTCACATTTTTTTGATACCCGAAAGGTCATAGCATGGCAGCCCATTCAATCACTCTATCCGAAACGGATTACGCAAGACTCTCTGCACTGGCCAACTCCGGCGCTGCGCTCACTGAATCTCTGGAGCAAGAGCTCGAGCGAGCCACTATCCTGGCTGATCGTAAACTACCCAAAGACGTTGTCAGCATGTTCTCGACGGTGCAGTACCGCAATACCGAGACCCAGGCAATCAACACCGTGACACTGGTGTATCCGGCAGAGGCCGATGTTACGGCATCCAAGGTATCCGTGCTGGCGCCCATTGGCGCGGCGCTGATCGGACTGCGGGTCGGCCACCACATCGACTGGGCGCTCCCTAATGCCAAGACCGTTCGCCTGGAAGTCATAGGAGTCACTCAGGCACCGCATCCTGTCGCGGAGTCAAAGTCATGAGTTCGGGGGGTAATCGGGTTCAGTTCTGGAATCACCTGCTTGCCACCTCCGAGCTTATTGAATCTCTGCATGACAAGGCGTCTGACCCACTGGACCAGGAACAAATCAGGGCACAAGTTCGGGAGCAACTGGAGACTATCAGTGAGGCATTCGGCGATAGCGCCGACCCCGTGGAGAACTTCGAAGAATATGTTGTCGTCAAGTTCTGTCAGGCGCTTGATGCCGCGCTGGGCAGCAACTCTCCTTGATTTCAAGCCTTGGCTTCAAACGCTGCTGATCGCGTGGTTGTAATACCACGCAAGTGCCGTTGTTGCTTCCATGCTCTCCCAGCCCGCACTCTCGACAATCAGTAAGATCGTCTTGCCAACCATCAGGCCGCAACGATGATCCGGTCCCTCCCCTCGTTCTTGGCCCGGTACAAAGCAGAATCTACACGCGCTATCAGTGTGAACAACTCCTCACCGCTTCGATACTGGGCGACCCCGCAACTGAGCGTGACACGGATATACTCTCGCCCGAAGTTCACGGCTTGCTTCTTCACGGCTTGCTTCTTCACGGCTTTGCGAATCACCTCGGCACGCTCCGCTGCCTCATCACTGTTGCAATCCCCCAGCAACAGCAAGAACTCTTCGCCACCCCAGCGACACAGCGTATCTGCCTCACGGCTGTGGGCGCGAATCACATCGGCCACGGAGCGAATCACCAGATCCCCCGCCTGGTGCCCGAAGGTGTCATTGACCTCCTTGAAATGATCGATATCGATGCTGACCATCGCTACCTGCTTGTTGCGGCGACGAGCACCGCGCAGCACCTGATCGAAGATAGCGTCGAAGACGTGACGATTCGCAGCACCGGTCAGGCTGTCGGTCGTTGCCATCAGTTCGAGACGCCCCTGATAGGATTTCAGTGTGAAATGGGCGATGAGCAGTACCAGCACCATGATAGCGAGCGACAAGGCAACGTTGATCAGCAACGTGGTCTGTATCCGATCTTCGGCGGCACCGTCATTCTCTTCCACCACGAGGTACCAGTTGAACTCCGGTACCAGGCGGCTATTGACGTAGACGCTCTGGCCATCGGACCGCACATAGCTCAAGGAGGCACTGGGCGAGGTCAATATCTGTGTCGCGATGGCCTCCATTTCAGGTCGCTCCTGAAGGCGCGGGGCAACCGCCCCCAACTCCTGATTCAGCACTACCCGCCCCTCTCTGTCGACAAGGTAGATCTGTCGTCCATAGCGCTCCTGATAGGAATCGATCAATTGTGTCACCGCACTGACTGAAAGCCCGACCCCCGTAACACCAAGATATTTGCCATCGCTGTCCAGCACACGGTAGTTGATGAAGATGCTGAGACGAGTCCGGTCCGCAGTGTCGATATCGACGTTGATCTCGTAGGGCTCGCGCATGTCGCGTACGCGGAAATACCAGGCATCGTTCGGGTTTTCAGCGTCGACTGTCTTGATGATGCCGTCCGGATGATAGTAATTCCGGGTGCGATCCGACACGAAAAACGCCGTGATGGTGCCGTACTCCTGCTGAATCGCGCGCAGATAGACGCGAATACGTTCTGCATCGGCCTCCCCGCCAGAGGTCCAGTCCTGCACAAAGGTGTCAGTAGCCATCAATGAGGAAATCAGGACAGGACGCAAGAGATCACGCTGAATCTCCGAATAAATGTTGTCACTGGTCAATGGCAGCATCTGCTCGGAAATATTGCGGGAGAGTGAGTCTCGGGCGACAAAGTAACTGGTCAGGCTCGTGGCCAGAAAGCCCACGATCATGAGCGCTGTGAGGGTTACCACGAAAAGAAATTTTCTGCGTTGCATCGTTGATAACCAGCCGTTTCGATGTGCAAGTGTAGCAAACTATCCGTCCAAGGATCACCGTCCAAGGGTCACCGTCCAGGGGTCACGGTGCAGGGATCAGTCCAGGATCAGCCTGAAAATCGAACGGGTGAGATCGAAGACTTCTACAGGGTTGATGCCCATATGAGGCCGGTGCTGGAAAGAGGCGCCATCATCGGCTTCCAATCGTTGCGTATCTGCCCACAGGAACGGCATGTCAACAATGCCGATCCCGCTTCGACAAGATCCAGACTCCCGGCAGTCTGGTACACTGCCGTTCGTCATCTTTACTGGCCGCTGGCGAGCCGTGTTTCAGGAACAACTTCAATCGACCTGAATCTGCTCGAAGCTGGACACGACGGAATGGGAAGTCTTCAGACGCACTCGTTCCACGTCCAGTGAAGTGTCTTGAGGGCGGATGACCCAGGTTGTCCGCATCCCCGCCGCCGCCGCTGCATCCAATTCCTGACGGTCATCCGAAATGAACAAAATGCGCTGCGCCGGGAGCGCGATGGAGGACGCGATTCTGTTGTAAGTGTCAGCGTCGTGTCGCGAACCCACGGTACTATCGAAATAGCCGGAGAACAGCAGACGCATATCACCGTGATCGGAGTAGCGGAAAAACAACTGCTGAGCCTTCACAGATCCGTAGGAAAAAACATACAGGTTGCGTTCCTCTTGTTGCCATTGCTGCAACACCTCGGGCACGTCCGGATAGACGTGCGCCTGAAAATGCCCCTGTTTATAGGCCTCTTCCCAGATCATGCCCTGCAGAGTCTTCAGTTCGGCGTCCTTTTCGTCGTCGCGAATCCACTGCTGCAACTGCCGGATGATGCC
>CAIRBI010000184.1 GCA_903876785.1 uncultured Gammaproteobacteria bacterium | reverse complement strand
GGCCTGCATGCGGCTGATGTAGTCGTCATCCAGTGCGAAGCTCTCCAGAGGGGTGTTGCGGCGCTCGCTGCGCAGCACGTCGGCCTTGATCTCGTCCGGGTAGACGAATTCGAGGAGCACCTTGCGGCTCTCCTGCAGCCAGGCTGAGGAATCCATATCCAGGCCTTCTACATCGGTTTGCATTGCAGTCACAACCATGCGCTGGAGCGTGCCGTCGAAGGGCAGATAGTGCAGCGCGTCATCCCAGGTGGAGTGCAGCGAGCCGCCAAGGGTCGGAATACCGTTGCCACCCTTATCGCCGAGGGGGAACATTTCGGAGGAGATGAGGGCGCCGGTGTGCAATGGCTGATGGATGTCGCCCAGCAAATGCAGCACCCAGCACAGGGCTATGGCTTTCTGGGCGTCCGGGCTGTCGGTAGCGCGCAGCACCGAGAGATTGTAGTCCAGCGCCAGGACGACGTTGGTGGCGTCATTCTCGTGCGTGATCGACTCTGCCCTCACGCCGTATATCGGTGGCAGCGAAGCGGCTCCGACATACACGTTGCCTTGTCTGCCTCCGCCCCTGATCCAGGCGCCGTCGATCCAGTGCCACTCCGGGCGGTTATAGCGAATCTGTGCGTCGCCACCGAGGCCCCTGGCGATGTCCGGCCAGATGGCCGCCTGTCCGAGCGCCCAGCGTGCCTTTTCAGTGTCGCTGGTCACCAGCACATTGGCCGGCATCTGCTCCAGAAAGTCTTCCTGATAACGCGGGTGGTTCTCCAGCAGGCGTTGCAATTCGGCGCGGGTTGCCTGCGGCAGGATGTCCCAGGCCAGATAGGCGCTCAGGCGATGCCCAGTGGCATCCCAGGCGTGGGCCATGCTGACCAGGCTGCATTGGGCGAGCAGCAGAAGGCCCAGCAGGGCCAGTTTTCGAGCGGATAAAATCATCGGGTTTTCAGTTCCTGTGTGAAACGACGGGCGCGATTGTAGCAAAGAAATCCGGATTGAACGTCGTCGTCACACCTCCAGCCACTCCCGGCGGACAGCATCCGCCTGCATCAAACTGGCCGGGGTGCCCTCGTAGACGATCTGGCCGTGGCCCATGACGTAGAGGCGCTGCGAGATACGCAGTGCGATGGTGAGCTTCTGCTCCACCAACAGGATTGAGACGCCACGGCTGGCGATTTCCTGCAGCAGCAGGCCGACCTGCTCGACCACTTTGGGCGCGAGACCCTCGGTGGGCTCGTCGATCATGATCAGTTCGGGGTCGCCCATCAATGTGCGGCACATGCACAGCATCTGCTGCTCGCCGCCACTGAGAACGCCACCGGCGACATCCGCGCGCTCGCCGAGATTGGGGAACATGCTGAACATTTCGTCCATGGTCCAGCGCGACTCTGTTCTCGCGGAACCTTTGTCCGATGAGCCCTTGCGGCTCTTCATGCCCAGCAGAAGGTTCTGGCGCACGGTGAGGCCGGGGAATATGTCGCGATTCTCGGGCACGCAGCCGATGCCCAGCTGCGCAATTTCGTAGCTCTTCTTGCCGGCAATCTGCTTGCCTTTGAACAGGATGGACCCCCTGGGTTCCACCTCGCCCATGATGGTTTTGACGGTGGTGGAGCGCCCGACGCCGTTGCGGCCGAGCAGGCTGACAATCTCTCCCGCGCCGACACGAAAATTGACGCCACGCAGGATGTGACTCTTGCCGTACCAGGCGTTCAGATCGGCGACTTCAAGCATGCGGCGTCTCCCCCAGATAGGCTTCCTGCACACGCGGATTGCCGCGAATTTTCTCCGGCACGTCGGAAGCGATCACCTCGCCATACACCAGCACGGTGATGCGGTCAGCGACATCGAACACGATGTTCATGTCGTGCTCCACCATTACCAGCGTGCGCCCCTCTGTGACCTTGCGAATCAGTGCCACGGCGTTCTTCGCCTCGCTGTGACTCATGCCGGCCACTGGCTCGTCCAGCAATATCATCTCGGCACCACTGGCGATGGCGATGCCAAGCTCCAGCGCACGCTGCTCGGCATAGGCCAGTTCGCCAGCCGGGATGTTGCGCCGCTCAAACAGGCCTATCTCCTCCAGCAGTGCCTCGGCTCTCTCATTGAGCGCCGTCTGCCGGCTGAGAAAGTGCCAGAACGAATACTTGTAGCCCATCGACCACAGCAGCGCGCACCGAATGTTCTCGAACACACTGAGCAGCGGGAAAATATTGGTGACCTGAAAGCTGCGTGCCAGCCCGCGACGCGTGATCTGGAAAGGTTCGAGATTGTGAATGGGCGCGCCCTTGAAGAGGATGCCGCCTGACGAAACCTTGTAGCGCCCGCTGATCAGATGAAACAGCGTGGACTTGCCCGCGCCGTTGGGGCCGATGATGGCGTGCTTCTCGCCTTGCTCGATGTTGAGCGAAACGTCGCGGATGATCTGCGTCGGCCCGAAGCTCTTGCAGACATTTTGCAGTTGCAGAAGGCTCATGGATGACCGTCCTCATGCCTCGGCTGACGCGGCAGGGTGTTGGCCTGCGACCACGCCTCGCGCAGCCGTGGCAGCGTGCGGCGCAGGACGAAGAACGCCACTGCGGTCACGCCCAGCAGCAGCGCCCAGCTGCCGTAACCAGCGGGCGCCAAAGCCAGGCCGAGGTACACAAACTCCGCGTCCTCGGCGTGGCTCATTTCGATCATCGCGATCATGCCCAGTATGAACACGGCGCCGGGAATGGCAGTGAGCGTATAGGGCAGCAGCAACAGCCGCATGCGTCCGAGTTGCCAGGCCACCCGGTGCATCATCAGCAAGCCGGTGAGACCGCGGGGCAGGAACATCACCGTCAGCAAGAAGAGAATGCCCAGATACAGCATCCACAGATCGGTGTAATTGCTCAGCAGCGAATTGATCAGCGTCAGCACCACGGCGCCGACGATCGGGCCGATGAAGAAGCCGAGGCCGCCGATGTAGGCCATCAGCAGCACGCGGCCGGAAGTCGCCGCGTTGAGATTTTCTTCGGTCAGAATCTCGTAGTTCACCGCGAAGATTCCTCCGGCGATACCCGCGAAGAACCCGGCCATGGCAAAGGAGATGAAGCGCACGCGCCGCGCACTGTAGCCCATGAACTCGGCACGCTCGGGATTGTCACGCACGGCATTGGCCATGCGTCCTGCCGGAGTCTGGGTGAACAAATACATGCACAGCACCGCGAAGAACATCCAGGCGGCCGCGAGGTAGTAGACGTGGTCGTCCTGCGCGAAGTCGATGCCGAAGAAGGGTGGGCCGTAGGTGCGGTCGCCGCTCACCCCCGCCTCGCCGCCGAAGAAGGACACCAGAATCAGCGACGAAGCCGCCACCAGTTCGCCGATGCCCAGCGAGATCATCGCGAACACCGTGCCCGCCTTGTGTGTGGAGAAGCTGCCGATGAACAGCGCCGCGAGCAGCCCGAACACACCCCCGACCAGCGGAATCAGCGTGATCGAAAAACTCAGCGTCTCGAACTCGATCATCATCATCGCGTGCACGGCGAGGAAGCCACCCAGCCCGAAATACACGGCGTGTCCGAAAGAGAGCATGCCGCCCTGGCCCAGCAGCATGTTGTAGCTGAGCGCGAAGACGATGGCGATGGTCATCTGCGTGAAGATCGACAGCGACAGCACGGAATCGAAGATCTGCGGCAACACCAGCAGCACCACGGCAAACACAATCCATATGGTCAGCTTGCCCATGCTCAACTCTCCCGCTTCCCGAGCAGCCCAGAGGGACGGAAGATCAGCACCAGCACCAGCAGCAGGAAGGGCATGATGGGCGCAATCTGCGGCAGCGTGAGGCGCCAGATGTCATTGAGCGGGTGGTCGGCGGCGAAGCTCACGCCGAGCAGATCGAGAAGGTCCTGCATACCCACATCGGAAGCAATTGCATAGGACTGCAACAGTCCGATCAGCAGCGATGCCACCAGTGCTCCGGCCAGCGAGCCGAGCCCTCCAATCACCACGATCACGAACACGATGCTGCCCAGCACGGCCGCCATGCCGGGGAAGGTCGTCAGCACCGGCCCCGCAATCACGCCGGCCAGCCCCGCCAGCCCGGAGCCGACCCCAAACACCGCCATGAAGATGAAAGGGACGTTGTGTCCCAGATTGGCGACGGGGTTGGGATGCGTGATGGCCGCTTGAATGATGATGCCGATGCGCGTGCGCGTCAGCACGAAATACAGGCCGATGAAAATGGAGACGGAGATGAAGATCATGAAGGCTTTGTAGGCCGGAAAGTTCTGTCCGAACAGCGTAAATAATGGGAAGTCGAGCAGCGCGGGAGATTCGTAGTTCATCGTCGAGCGGCCCCAGAAAAACTGCACGGCCTCCTCGATCAGGAAGGCCAGCCCGAAGGTGAAGACCAGCTCGGCCACGTGTCCGGATTTGTGTACCCGCCGCAGCCCGTAACGCTCCACCAGCGCACCGACCACGCCCACCAGCAGCGGCGCGATGATCAGTGCGGGCCAGAAGCCAGTGTAGAGACTGATGGAGTAAGCGAAGTAGGCGCCTAACATGTAGAAGCTGGCGTGCGCGAAGTTGAGCACGCCCATCATGCTGAAGATGAGAGTCAGGCCGCTGGCCAGCATGAACAGCAACAGTCCGGTGACGAGGCCATTCAGCGTTGCGAAGATCAGGACTTCAATCATGCTTTATTGCTGCGGGCGCGTCATGCGGCAGCTGCTCTGAGTGATCGTCTCATCCCTCGGCACCACGAACTCGGTGCGCAGGGCGAAGCCGGAACTGTCGGCGTCGATATTGATCCCCTCGTTGGTATGTACGGAAATGTTCAGGTTCTGGAACACCTGATGGTCATCGGGACGCATCCAGATTTCCTCGCCGGTCATTGTGGTGATGCGCATGTCCTCCATCGCCATCGCGATGTCGTAGGGCTCGGCACTGCCCGCTTTCTCGATGGCCGCTGCCAGCATCATCAGCGCGTTGACGATGCGCGGCTGCGTGACATCCTTGTGTGGATTTTTGGCTTTGTAGGCAGCGGTGAATTCGAGGCGCAGTGGTGCTGTTACCGGATTGGCAAAATCGTTGTGCACCACGTAGATCTGATCCTTGCCGGCCTCGCCCAGTGTGGCGGTGATGCCGTCATACGCGGCGTAGAAAGTGTAAATTGGCACCTCCAGCCCCGCGTCCATGATGCCGCGCCCCAGTGCCACCATGTCGGCGCCCCAGTTGCCGGTGATCACCGCGTTGGCGCCGGATGACACAATTTTGGTGATGTACGGCGTGAAGTCCTTCACCTGTCCGATCGGGTGCAGCTCGTTGCCGACGATCTCGATGTCCGGACGCTTGGCGGCCAGCATGCTGATTGCCGCATCGCCCACGGCCTTGCCGAAGGAATAGTCCTGGCCAATGATGTAAACCTTGGTGATGTCAGGATTCTTGGCGATGTGGCTGGTCATGGCCTCCATCTTCATGTCGGCATGCGCATCGAAGCGGAAGTGCCAGAAGTTGCAGTCGGCGCCAGTAAGGATCGGGTCCACTGCCGCGTAGTTGATGAACAGCACCTGCGAGTCCGGATTGCGACGGTTATGCCGCTCGATCGCCGTGCTCAGCGCGCTGGCCACCGCAGAGCCGTTGCCGGAGAACACAATCTGCGTGCCCTCGCTGATGGCTCGGCGCAGTTGCAGTTGGGATTCGGCAGCGCTGCTCTTGTTGTCGAGCGCGGTGACCTCGAACTTGCGCCCCCCGAGCACGCCGCCCTTGGCGTTGTAGAAATAGTCGGCGGCGAAATCCAGCACCATGAAGCCGCTCTCGCCGGTCGCGGCGAAGACCCCGGACTGCGGATCGATGAAGGCGATCTTGATGGGCTCCTGGGCGATCGTCAGGCCGGAAAAACCGAGCGAAAAAACGGTCGCCAGGTGAGCGAGCAGGCGAACAGGAGGTACAGCGGATGGCAATAACTTCATGATGAGTAGTCTTGTGATTGGTGTTGTGGGTGATGAGGTATATCTGTCATTTTCATAGATAATACAACAGCATGGAAGGCATCCGTGCGTTCCGCTTATGTCACAACATGGTCTCGGACATTAACCCAGACCGCATTCCGAATCAAGGAATCCTTGGCTTCCCCGCCGATCACGACGGAAGGAGTAAAACCCGCGCCAGAGCGCCCGTTTCACCCTGTGGGAGCTTGCCTGCAAGCGACTGGGTTGGTGCAGGGTTCGATCGCTGGCAGGCCAGCTCCCACAGCAGAGGCAGTGTTGCCTGCTACTCACTCCTGCGCCAACAACTCCCACTCGCCGGCGATATCCGCGCTATCCACCAGCTCTGCGAACCAGTCCTGTTCTTCCTGTCCGTTTATCAGGCCGAACAACGCTCCCAGCAGCGCACCGCGATGCACATTGTCGCCACCGGCATTGGCGTTGGCCAGCAGCCCGGCACGAGGATCGTCACAGTACTTGTAAGCCAGGTACAGCACGCTGGGCCAGGAGTCACTGATATAGCAGGCGCTGGAAAACACGCGGCCAACGATGTCGCGATCGTCCCGACCCTTGCGCAGCAGCGCCGCCAGGTCCAGACCCAGGCTGCGCTTTGCCGTCGCAGCGATCAACTCCGCGGCCGGCGTGTTTGGTTCGCGAAACAGCAGCGCCTCGAGTAGCCCCGTATACGCAGTGCAGACCCGCGCGAGAGACTCATCTGGATGCGTCAGGAACAGATGCGTGCGGCACTGCGCCTGCGCGTCTTCCAGCGGAACGCCGTGCAGCCGCGCGCTCAGGAACAGCGCGGCGATGCTGACGAGGCCGCCCACGGAGGCCGTGTCGTGAGTCACTGCGCCGCAACGCTCGGGAGGCAGGCCTCGCTCCACATTGGCGAAGAAGCCGCGATGCCAGGATTCCGCATAGGTGTCGGGATGAGCGGGCGGCTCTGCGGTCATGAAGGCGATGTAGGCCTGCAGAAAGTGTTCTGCGTTGTAATGTCCGCCATTTGCCGCCAGGCTGCGCATCAGCACGCGAGTGCAGTGCGCGTTGAGGGTGTTTTCCCCCGCATGCATGCCCTGGTGATAGTGCATGCCGGGCACGCCCCAGTATTGGCGCCGCCCCTTCAGAATCACGTCGCCCACGATCTCGCGCTGCCCACCCTGGCTGCCGCGACCGCCATGATGGGTGGAGTGCAGCGGCATGATGGAGGAGGGATGACGCTGCGGCGCGTCCTCCAGGCCCCGTATCCCGCCGGGAAATGCGCGGTCGATATCCAGCGTGTTGTAGAACCAGTGCACAGGCATGGCCAGGGAGTCAGCGACGAAGAGATTGTGCAGAGCCGCGCGGGCGCGCTCGTGCGTTGTTTGCGTGATCATGAGTTTTTCTGTGGCCTCGAAACAGGGAGTTCCGGGGTATACGCTTCTGCCAGCCAATCGGGTCTTATGCAGTCCTGCAGATTGGTGGCGATGAACTGCAGGAGACGTTGCGCAGGCTGAGGCAGCCTTCGTCCCTCGTGCCGGACGATGTACCAGTGACTGTGCAGCGGAAAGCCCTCCACCGAGAGCAGAGCATAGTGCTCGCGTCCTTCCAGCAGCGTGTGTTCAGAGATCACGGAAATACCCAGTCCGGAGGCCACACTCAGGCGGATGGCTTCGTTGCTCTCGATCTGCATGGTGTTCCGAAGAGCCAGCCCCTGCTGGCTTAGCCATGCCTCGAACATCATGCGGGTGGCCGAGCCCGGCTCCCGGATCAGGAAGCGTTCCGACAGCAAATCCTGGAACCGTAACGAGGGGTGGTCGACTGCCCAGTGGTCGGGAGGGGCAATGATCTGCAGGGGGTTCTTTATGATGCGCGTGGCGCTGACATGCTCTCCGCTCGGCGGATGGCTGAACAGGTACAGGTCGTCTGCCTGCTCCATGAAGCGTTGCAGGATATGCGCGCGATTACCGATGTTCAGCGTAATCCGGACGTCGGGGAAGTGCCGCGCAAAGGCACCCAAAATGCGTGGCACCACATATTTTGCGGTCGTCACCACGCCGATGCTGAAATGACCGACCTCTCCCGAACGCACCTGATCCAGCGTGTTGCTCAGTTCTTCCAGACGGGTCAACACATCGCTGGCCGCATCATGGAGTGCCTGGCCAGCGTCGGTGGGCACCAGTCTGCCATCGCGGTGCTCCAGCAGTTTTTCGCCGAGGACGTCCGATAACCGTTTGATCTGCAGCGAGACGGTGGGTTGCGTCAGGTGCAATTCACGGGCCGTCGCCGAGAGGTTTCCGGAGCGTATGGCGGCGACGAATACTTGCAGTTGTCTGATGCTGAGGTGGCGGATATTCATGGCTGATCCATAGATAATAATAAATGGGTGTGGCGGAAAACATTTATTAGAAAATATAGCGGGCAGTCTGGAGAATTGCTACCGCTTGTTCACCAGGATCTTCCAATGCCCGATATTGTCATCGCGTTTTTCGCCCTCGGTCTGTTGGCCGGCCTGTTCAAATCCGATCTCAAAGTGCCAGCGGCCATCTATGAAACGCTGACGATCCTGCTGATGCTGGCTCTCGGCATCAAAGGCGGCCTGGCGCTGCACAGCCACACAGGCAGCGTTCGCGTCGCCGATCTTGCCGTCATCGCATTGTTTGGCGCGACTATTCCTTTTTTGCTGTATCCAGTGTTGCGCCACGTCGTGCGGTTGGGGGCTGCAGATTCTGCGAGCGTTGCCGCGCACTTCGGCTCCGTGAGTGCCGCCACGTTCGCCGTGGCACTGGCCTTTGCCGACACTCGCGCCCTGCCCTTGTTGCCGGAGACCAGTCTCTATCTGGTGGTTCTGGAGTTGCCGGCAGTCGTCGCCATGCTGTTCTTTTACCGCCGCCGCGCGGCGCACTCGCCGACGTCCGGAAGCCTCTGGCACGAAGCGTTGACCAATCGTGGCGTCATGCTGCTGGCGGGGGGAATCCTGCTGGGCTGGTTGTATGGCCCGCAGGGACTGGCACCCATCGAGCCCGCGCTGATCGGCGGCTTTCAGACCTTCCTCGCGCTGTTCCTGCTGGAAATGGGCATCTGCACCGCCAATGTCTGCCGACCATTGCCACTGGGGCACTGGCGGTTACTTGTTTTTGCGGCGCTGACACCCTTCGCGCTCGCCTGGTGCGGCATCGGGCTGGCGCTCCTTCTTGACCTGCCGACAGGCAGTGCGCTGGTCCTGACCGCGCTGTGTGCGAGCGCCTCCTACATCGCCGCCCCGGCCATCGTGCGCAAGGCCATGCCGGAGGCCAATGCGGGTCTGGCCATGCTGGCCGCGCTGGGCGTGACCTTCCCGGTCAATGTGCTGATCGGGATTCCGATTTATTTCGATTGGGTAATGTTGTTCCACTAGTTGTTTCGCTTTTTGTTCCACTAAAAGGAGATTGAGATGTCTGTTCCTGTTGCCATAGTCATGGGTTCCAGAAGTGATTGGGGGACGCTTTACGCTGCAGCCGTCCTGTTGGACGAGCTGCAGGTGCCGTGGCTTGCCGAGGTCGTATCGGCGCACCGCACGCCGGAAAAGCTGTTTCAATTTGCTTCTGAGGCTGCGGGGGCCGGCATCCAGGTGATCATCGCCGGGGCCGGCGGTGCGGCCCATCTGCCAGGCATGGTGGCCGCCTGTACGCCACTGCCCGTGCTCGGC
>CAIRBI010000183.1 GCA_903876785.1 uncultured Gammaproteobacteria bacterium | reverse complement strand
TCCTGCCCAGTCTCGGCATTCCCCTCTCAGGCGAGTGCAAGACCATGACCGAGGAAACCCGAGAGGACATCCGCGGGCCAATCGACTGCAGAAACTGAAGGGAGAATGGAGCGGATTCCATTCGGCGCGGATCAATGATCAGTGGCGCCCGATGTTCCGGTGGCCGTCGCCTTCCGATCTGCCGGAGCTGACGAGGCACGCAGTTGGGTATGGCGGTTTGTGGAGTGGTACAACACGGAGCACCGGCACAGCAGGCTGAAATTCGTCACGCCGCAGCAACGCCATCGCCGCGAGGCGCGGGCGATTCTGCGCCAACGCGAGAAGGTGTATGAAGAAGCCCGTGAGCGCCATCCGCGCCGCTGGAGTAAAGGGATACGGGAGTGGTCACTGCCGGTGAGCGTGTGGCTCAATCCCGTGAAGAAGGCCGAGTCGGAAATGTCTCAGACCGCGTAATGAATAGGGTGCCAACTATCTTGAAAACCACCGCACACAAGAAGCCGCAAGGGTCAGGCCTTACATTTGACATATTCATACCTTCTTCACCCCATCCCCATACTTGGCTACCAATTTATCCGCTGTAAGCAGCGTCAAGCCTTCTACGCGAGCTTGCGCAACAAGGATGCGGTCGAATGGGTCTTTGTGCAGATGCGGCAAACCATTCACAGCGACCGTATGTTCGCTGGTAACGGGCAGTTCACGGTAACCGTTGATCACTAACATGCGCCACAGGCGGCGCGGATCAACATTGAAATCCGAGCGTTCAAGTCCATTTTTGATAGTGATTTCCCACAGGCTGGCAGCACTGAACAAGAGATGATTGGCCGGGTCAAGCAGCAAGGTGCGCGCCTTTGCCGTCAGCCGCTGCGGCTCGCTCGCCGCCCACAACAACAGATGGGTGTCGAGCAGCAGGTTCAAACCTTGCGCCCCGTAAACAGGCTTTCGATCTCGCTACTACCCATTTGATCAAAATCGTCCGGCACGGAAAATTCACCTTCCATAAAGCCCAAACGGCAGGCAGTTCCTGTTTCTGCAGGCTCCAGAGCTACAACCTTGACCATCGGCTTACCGGCCTTGGCGATGATGAATGACTCGCCTTGCGCAGCCTGCTCGACCAACTTGGAGAGCTGGGTTTTGGCATCGTGTATGTTGACAGTAATCATGGCGACCTCAGGGTAAACTAATAGGAGTTAGTTTACACGATGCAAACAAAATGGCAAGCTTCTCGCCAGCCCTCGTCTTTGATAATGAACTGCCGCTCCCTAACCCTCCCCCAAAGGGAGAGGGGATAGAGGCACCAATACGTCGAGACCGTTTCGCTCAACGATGTTCAGTAACTTTAGCGCGGTACCGCTTTGCCTTTTCGCGCAATTTCTTTATTTGCACAGCCAACACAGCAGCCAACACAGGTAGAGTAGAGAACAGTCTCTCGCCTGCCCTCCCTCATCAAACCGTGCATGCAGTTTTGCGAGTTTTTGCTTCGCAAAAGCCCTGCCAACCCTGCTTCCCGCACACGGCTTTCCGATGTTCTTCATATCAAGGCATGCGCCGATTTCCAGTCAGCCGTTGTCGGAACTTTGTATAACCCATAGTGCGTATAGAGCTGTTGGCTCAGGAAACGGCCAATGCCGATTAGACGATCCTTGACCTTGTGCCGCTTCATCGTGTGTGTTCGCAGGCGCTCTTATGCATGCGTCTTTACCTTGTCCAACACTTTGCTGGAATTCTTGTAATGAAAGAAGTTCGTCCACTCGCGAAGGGTGGCGTTCATGCTGCTGACAATATTTTCTAGCGGTATCGGCGTACGCTCTCGTGTGGTCAGTTGCGTTAGTTGCGGAGCACCTCTCGGTCGATGGCGAGGCGCCGGATATCGCGCTTCGCGAGGGCGGTTATCTCTTCCTCGCCTCGCCCGAGGGCGCAGCCACGCCCAATCGACTGCAGAAACTGAAGGGAGAATGGAGCGGATTTCATTCGGCGCGGATCAATGATCAGTGGCGCCCGATGTTCCGGTGGCCGCCGCCTTCCGATCTGCCAGAGCGCCCTGCGTCCACGTTGCAAAATGTAAGACCTGACCCCATCTTCTTCAGACTGCGGTGTATTCCCGCAGTTGCTCGATGGTGACGATTTCCAGCGCCTTGGCATGCGTACTCGCCAGCACCACATTGGGCGCCAACCCGGCAGAAAAAGCCTCTTTCCAGCGAAGCGCACACAGGCACCAGCGGTCCCCGTCTTTCAGGCCGGGAAAGCGGTACTCGGGGCGCGGCGTGGAGAGGTCATTGCCGCATAGCTTGGAGAACTGCAAAAACTCGTCGCTGATCACCGCGCACACCACATGGGTGCCGTGGTCTTCCAGGTCCGTGTTGCAGCAGCCGTCGCGGTAAAAGCCGGTCAACGGATCAAAAGAGCAGGGCACCAGCGCGGTGCCCAGGACGTTCAGAGCTTGTTGGGTCATGGTGACGGGTACTCGGGGTCAGGTCTTCCATTTTTCATTTTCATGCCTGTTATGTTTGGCTAGTGCTTTTGATAATTGCCTTGAGCCGCCTTCCGGTCTGCCGGACTCCCCGCGTTCATGTTGCAAAATGTAAGACCTGACCCCATCCGCTTTTCAGCGCGGCGATGATCCGGTCAACCGATTGCGCGGTGCTCTCGGTGTCGGTCTGCACCGTCACGTCATAGACCAGCGGATGTGCGTGGCAGAGTTCATCGCTTCGTCGCGCCAGCCCGAGCGGCCGCCCTTCGAGTTTCCCGTCGGCCCGGTAAGACTCCCGGCGCTCGAGCTCGGTCAGCGAACAATGAACGCCCACGCTGAACAGGCGGGCGTCGCTTTCGCGCAGAACCTCCATCAGGTCCTCGTACCACTCGGCGTCCTGGATGAAGTGATCGATGATCAGGTGTGTGCCCAATTGCAGATGCGCGCCC